>JBBRMO010000332.1:0-2964 GCA_038230815.1 Chthoniobacterales bacterium | reverse complement strand
CGGGCGATGGCGGCGTTAAAGATGTAGAACTTTCCGAGGAAGCCGGCCGTGAAGGGGAGGCCGGCAAGCGATGCCATTGCGATCAACATGGCGAACGCGAGAAATGGAGAACGCTTCGAGAGGCCATTGAAGTCGTCGATGTTGTCCCCTGTCTGTTTCGCGACCGACACGAGGACGGCAAAACTGAGCAGCGTCATCAGAAGGTAGGCGACGAGATAATAGGCGACGGCCTCGCCGGCCAGGCAGACAACGCCAACCAGCAGATACCCAGCGTGCGCGATGCTGGAGTAGGCCAGGAGGCGCTTCAGGTTGGTTTGCGGGAGCGCCGCGAGATTGCCGTAGATCAATGTGCCGAGGGCGATCAGGATGAGAAGCCGTTCCATCTGGGGCATGACCAGAAACGGCTGGAGGACTCGCAGCAACACGACGAAACCCGCCGCCTTCGACCCGACCGAGAGATAAGCAGTCACGGGGGTGGGCGCGCCCTGGTAAACGTCCGGGACCCAGATTTGGAACGGGACCGCGGCAATCTTGAAACCGAGAGCGACGAGGACGAGCAGCATGCCGAAAAGCGCCGGGCCGGTTTCGATCGTCGGACTAACCAGCGCGGCCGAAACTCGCGCCAGATTCGTCTCGCCCGTCACGCCAAAAATCCAGGTTATCCCGTAAACCAGGAAGCCCGTCGAAAGCGCGCTCAAGATCAGGTATTTCACGCCCGCTTCGAGGCTCGCGGGATTGCGCCGCATGAACGCGACCAGGACGTAAAACGACATGGTGACCAATTCGAGCGAGACGAAGATCATCACGAAGTCGATCGCCGAGGCCATCCACATGAGCCCCGCGCAGGTGAAGATTGGCAGTGCGAAAAATTCGCCAAGCCCTGCCTGAGGGGAAGTGGCGGGGATCGAGTCGCGCACCACCGGTGCGTAATCGATCATCATGGCGAGCACGAAGATGGTGGTGACGAGCGCAAAGCGTTTGAAGAAAATTGCGAGTGGATCGGCCGTGTAAAAACTCCAGAAACCGGCGTCGGCGGCCTGGACGGGCGACGGCGCCAGGAAGAAGCTGGCGGCGAAGACTGTCGCCAGACCGAGCATTGCCGCGAAAGCGAAGGTGCGTTTGTCGATCTGGTCGGCGAACATTTCGAAGAGAAGGACGAGGACTCCGAGAACGAGCACTGCGATTTCGAGGCTGGGCGCGAGAATGGTCATGGCTGCGCGGCGAAATAGTTTTTGAAAGTCGGCGTCACCAGGCGGACAAACGATTGCGGGAAGAAGCCGTACCAGAGGGTGACCGCCACCAGGAGCCCGACCGGCACCCGCAAGCTCCGGCGGAGATCGGTCACGCCGCCGAGCGATTCACCCACCGCTCCCATGAATACCGCGCGATAGGCCCGGAGCATATAGACAGCCGAAATCACGACGCCCCACAGAGCCAGCACGGTCGCGACCTGATAAATGTGAAAACGTTCCGGGTTGGCGTGGTTGCGAAAGGTTCCGAAGAGCACCATCACTTCGCCCGCAAAATTCGAGAAGCCGGGCAGACCGATGGAGGCAAACGCGGCCAGGCCGAAGGCCAGCCCGGCGCGCGGCATCAATTTACCAAGTCCTCCGAGATCTTCGAGGACGAGCGTCCCGGTGCGCTGACGGATTTCCCCCGCGATGGCAAAGAGCAGAGCGATGGAAATTCCATGCGCAAAAATCAAAACAGCGGCGCCGCTCGTTCCCAGCAAAGTCCCACTCGCGATCCCGAGAAAAATATAGCCCATGTGCATCACACTTGAGTAACCAAGCATCCAATCGAGGCGCTTCTGAGCGATCGTGACGAGGCCGACATAGATGATGTTACCGAGGAGCAGGTAGATAAGGAGCGTGTTGTATTGTTGAGCGCCTGCGGGAAGGAGAGGCAGGGCGAGGCGCAACAACCCGTATAACCCGAATTTCTTCAGGACCCCGGCATGCAACATCGCGGCTGGCGCCGGAGCGGAGGCGTAGGCTTCCGGCGCCCAGGTGTGAAACGGGAAGAGGGAAACCAAAATTCCGAACCCGAGGAGCAGGACGAGGAAAATATTACCCTGGGCACCCGCGGGAATCAGGACGGCGGACTTTTGCAAGACACGAAAATCGAAGCTGCGCGCCGTTTCCGGCACCGCCCGATAGAGCATGATTAATCCAAGCAGGAGAATGAAGCTTCCGGTCGCGAGATAGATGGTGATCTTCCAGGCGGCGAACTGCCGATTCCCCGTTCCCCAGATCCCAATCAGGAGAAACGTGGGGATCAGGGCCAGCTCGTGAAACGCATAGAAAAAGAAAAGATCGAGCGATGCGAATGCCCCCATCGCCCCGGCCCCGATGAAAAGAAGGCAGGCATAAAAGGCATTGCGATGTTCCGCGATTTCGCCGGTGAACCAGACTGCGGCAAAGGTCACTACCGCCGTCAGAAGCAGCATCATCAGGCTCAGGCCGTCGAGGCCAAGAGTGAAATTGATGTTCCAATCACTGCTGATCGGAATCGAGGTTACCATTTGGTAGCCGCGCTGGCCTGCTTCGAAGCCGAGGTAGAGGAGCACGGTTGCGCCGAGGGTCAGGCCGGCGCTGCAGAGGGCGGTTCTCCGCGCCGGGGCGCCGAGCAAAATGGCCAGGGCGGCCAGCAGCGGAAAAAGAACGACAAAAAGCAGGATCATCGGAAAATGGTGAAATAGATCAGGCCGACAATTCCCAACCCGAAGAGGAACGCGTAGGCCTGCAGGTTTCCGACTTGAAACAGCCTGAGCAGCGAACCGATTCCCCATGTCGCCGTGCTGGCTCCGCGGATGGCTGCGCCGTCGAGAATCCACCGATCAAGAAATCCGCATATCTTCGCCAGTAATTCCTGGGTGGCGCTGATCAGGAAGGAATAGAGCTCGTCAAAGTAGAGTCGTCTGCGGAGAGGGGCGAAATCAATCGGATCGCTCTGACGATTTCG
>JBBRMO010000331.1:0-2967 GCA_038230815.1 Chthoniobacterales bacterium | reverse complement strand
GATCTATCAGAACGGCAACAAACTCGGTTCCAATGACAACTGGAAAGATACCGACCAGGCTAACATCGTTGCGACCGGCCTCGCGCCGACGCGGGATGCGGAGTCGGCGATTGTCCTGACGTTGTCACCGGGCGAATACACCACCGTTTTGCGCGGCAAGGGTAATACCACCGGCAACGCCGTGATCGAAGCATACGACCTCGATTAGGAAGGCATTTTAGTTGGCATAAGTTGGTTAACGGGCCGGTCAGGCAACTCCTGACCGGCCTGATTTTCTTGATTCGCCACCCAGCATGAAAAATCTTCTCCGGTATGCCGCGGTGTGGGCGGTGGCTTTCGTCGGATCAACGACCGCCTGGGCCCACGATCCGGGCCTGAGTTCTGCAAACGTCGAGATGAGCCCCGACGTGATCAGGGTGGTGCTCACGTTCAACCAGCGTGACCTCGCGAATATTACGGCCCAGACCCGCCAGCTGCTGGAGCGCGCCGTGCTGGTCCAACTCGACGGAGTTACGATCGCGCCGAGCCAGTCGACCGCGGCTGTCGACGCAAATAACAACGTCGAGTTTCAGCTCGCGTTTCCTCGGCCAGCTTCGTCCCACGATCTGGTCTTCCAGTCACTCCTCCTGAAAGAACTGCCATTTGGTCATCGGCAGGCATTCGCCATTCGCGATTCGAACGGGCAGGAATTGTCGCGCTTGCTTCTGAGTGCGCGAGAGGACACCGCCAGGCTCGCCCTGCAAAACATCGACCGGAACGAGTCGAAGGCGGAGGGCTTTTTCGGATTTCTGCTCCTGGGCGTCCGCCACATTTTGACCGGCTATGATCATTTGCTGTTTTTGTTCGGACTGCTCGTCATGTGCCGGACGGGCCGCGCTGCCGCGCTGCTCATTACTTGTTTTACCGCCGCCCATTCCCTCACTCTCGCGCTTTCCACTTTTGGCCTGGTCAATTTGCCGAGCCGCTTTGTCGAAGCCGCGATTGCGGCATCCATTCTTTATGTCGGTCTTGAAAATATTATCCGACGGGAAAAGCCGATCCGCGGACGCGCTCTCCTCACTTTTGCTTTCGGTCTCGTTCACGGTTTGGGATTCGCCTCCGTGCTCCGGGAAATGGGCGTGGCGAACTCGGGCTTGTCCGCCGTGATTCCTCTCGTCGCCTTCAACTCTGGCGTCGAGCTTGGGCAGCTGAGCGTCGCGGCAATTATTCTCCCGGTCGCGTGGTTCCTGCGCCGGAACGATTCGTTTCGCCGCGTCGGCGTCCCTGCTTTCTCAATGGCCGTCGCGCTCGCGGGCGGTTATTGGCTCCTCGATCGCACGGTTTTTTGAGGGCCGCGCGGCGTCATCCCCCTCCGTTGCTTAGTCGCCCGCCGGATGTTAGCCTCGCCGCTCCGCGCATGAGCCAGAATTACAAAGAGACGCTCAATCTGCCGAAGACGGATTTTCCGATGAAGGCGAGCCTTACCACTCGCGAGCCGGAGATGCTGAAGAAGTGGGAGGCCGCGGGCCTCTACGCCCAGATTCAGGCGGCGCGGGCCGATGCGGAATTATTCGTCCTGCATGACGGACCGCCCTTTGCCAACGGCGATGTTCACATGGGCACTGCCCTCAACAAGATTCTCAAGGACCTCGTCGTGAAATCGAAAAGCATGGCGGGTTTTCGCGCCCCGTATGTGCCGGGCTGGGATTGCCACGGTTTGCCGATCGAATACAAGGTCGTGAAAGAATCGCGCGGCCTCTCCCCGCTCGAGGTCCGGAAAAAATCGGAAGCGTTCGCGAGAAAATTTGTCGACATCCAGCGGGAGCAATTCAAGCGGCTCGGTGTCTTCGGCGATTGGGAGCATCCCTACCTGACGATGGCCCCGGCCTACGAAGCCGAAATTCTCCGCGCCTTTGCGGTCTTCGTCGAGAAAGACCTTGTTTATGAAAGCTTAAAACCGGTCTTTTGGAGCACGGGGGCGCAGACCGCGCTTGCCGAGGCGGAAGTCGAATACCAGGACCGCGAAGATACGACGGTTTACGTGAAGTTTCCGATCGTCAGCGGCGATCTCGCCGGGAAGGCAAGCATCGCGATCTGGACGACCACGCCCTGGACGTTGCCGGCCAACCTCGCGATCGCGGTGCATCCGAAGGAGCTTTATGTTGCGCAGGAGTTTCGGAAGGACGGCGTGTCCGAAATGCTTGTCCTGGCCGCATCCCTCGTAGAAGCATTTTGCGCCGCGACCGGATTTGTTGGAGCCGGGATCGGCGATCCCGGTCCTGATGACGCCGCTGCTCCTTCTCCGGAATCACCGATCCCGGCTCCAACATTTCCCGGGAGCAAGCTGGAAGGCCAAACCGCCCAACATCCGTTTTTGCCGCGCACTGCTTCCATCTTTGCCGCCGACTTCGTCACCATGGACACCGGGACGGGCGCGGTCCACATCGCCCCTGGTCACGGTGAAGACGATTACTCGTTAGGGCGAAAACACGGTCTCCAAATTCTGTCGCCGGTCGATGACCATGGCCGCTACACGGACGAAGCCGGGTTGCCGCATCTGACTGGTAAATATGTTTTCGACGCGAACGCCGACATTGTCGCGCTGCTTCGTGAGAAAGGGATGTTAATCAGCGCCTCCGCTTACCAGCATTCGTATCCCTATTGCTGGCGATCGAAGACGCCGATCATTTTTCGAGCAGTCGAGCAATTTTTCATCCGAATCGACGCGCTCCGCGCGAACGCGCTCACCGCCATCAAGGGCGTCCATTGGATTCCCCCCTGGGGCGAAAATCGCATCTCTGGCACGGTGGAATCGCGCCCCGACTGGGTGATTTCGCGCCAACGGAGCTGGGGCGTTCCGCTGCCTGTTTTTTATTCTGCCAGCGGTGAAACGATTCTCGATCCGAAATACATCCGCAAACTTGCGGACGTCGTGGCCCAACGCGGCTCGAATGTCTGGTTCGAGCTCGATGATGCCGCGCTCGCGCG
>JBBRMO010000330.1:0-2973 GCA_038230815.1 Chthoniobacterales bacterium | reverse complement strand
CGGCGGGTGCTTTTCCCTCCAGGGTTTGCTCGTCGAGACGGCCCTCGCCCGTGACGACCACATCCGCCTCGTCGATCGCGGACCGCAATCCGATTAACTCCGCGACCACGTCAAACCCAGGCGTCACCGTGGCCCCGCAAAAACTCATCAACCCAAATCCGAGGCCACCGGCCGCGCCTGCTCCTGGGGTATCACGAAAATCGCAGCCCAGGTCACGACTGACGATATCGGCCAGTCGCTTTAAGGCGTCCTCGAGCGTTGCCAGCTGGTCGGGCGTCCCGCCCTTCTGTTGTCCGAATATGCGCGTCGCCCCGCGCGGTCCGAGCAGCGGATTTCTAACGTCAACAGCCGCGGTAATTTTTAGCTGCTGGGGCAGCGGTTCCGGCTGCAGGGAGGTCCGCAGATTTGCTGCCGAGGCAGCTGGCGGAACAATTTTCGTCAAATGAACCAGCTCGTCCGGCCTCTTCAATTCGCTCTCGCCTGCCTCGCGAGAGTAAAACCGGAACCCCAGAGCGCGCGCCATTCCGAAACCGCCGTCGTTCGTCGCGCTGCCTCCAAGACCGAGCAGAATCTCGTTCGCGCCCCGTTTCGCCGCGTCCTTCATCATCTCGCCTGCGCCTCGCGTATCTGCCTTCAGTAAATCGCGCTCTCCCGGAGCGATCCGCCACATTCCCGCCGCCGCGCTCATCTCTATTACGGCTGTTCCGCGATCCTTCAGCCAGCCATAGCGCGCCTCGATGACCCGGCCAAGGGCATCGTGCGCCGGACAGTTTACCCATTCGCCATGGCAGGCTTCGCGAATGACATCGGCCGTCCCTTCCCCGCCATCGGCAATGGGGAGCACTCTAATGATCGCGTCTGGGAGTTGAGCGCGTAGTCCTGCCCTGATGTTTTCCGCCACATCGCCCGCGCTTAACGAGCCTTTGAATTTGTCGGGTGCGATTAGGATGCGCATTTCTTTTTTCCGTCAGATCGCGCGCCGTCGAGACATCCCGTAAACAAAATAGCGCCGGGATTCCTCGCCTTCGTTCCGAATGACAAAGCTGATCACGCTCGCAGCTTCTTCTCCAAAATCTCCCCCACCATCGCCGGGTTCGCCGATCCCTTTGAGAGCTTCATTACTTGTCCCTTGAGGAAATTTAGGGAAGCGGCGTTACTTGCCTTGAAATCAGCCACCGGTTTTGGATTCGCCGCGATGGCTTGGTCACACAGCTTTTCAATCGCCGCCCCATCGCTCAACTGTTCGATCCCTTTTTCCTGCACGATCGCAGGCGCTGTTTTCCCGGTCGTGAGCATTTCCGCGAACACTTCCTTCGCCTGCTTGCCGCTAATGGTTCCGGTTTCGACCAAATTCACAAGTGCCTCGAGCGCCACTGGCGCCAGGGGGCAATCGGCGATCGAGCGATGTTCGTTCGCGAGCGCGCTTTGCAGATCGTTCAAGATCCAGTTCGCGACGCTCTTCGGCCTTCGCGCTCCCTTGGCGGCGGCTTCAAAGTAACTCGCGAGCTCGAGATCATTCGCCAGCACCCCCGCGTCATAGGGGCTTACGTCGTAATCCTTCACAAATCGCGCCCGCTTCGCCTGCGGCAATTCCGGTAACCTTGCCCGGGCCTCCTCCGCCAGCCCTCTCGTCCGCAGGGGGACCAAATCAGGATCGGGGAAGTAGCGATAGTCATGCGCGAATTCCTTCGTTCGCATCAGGAACGTTTCTCCAGCACTTTCGTCCCATCCGCGTGTTTCCTGTTTAAGTTCCTCGCCGCGTTCGAGCGCCTCCGTTTGCCTTCGCTTTTCGTAAGCCAAAGCCCGGCGCACCCCGCTGATCGAGTTCATGTTCTTGATCTCGATCTTCGCTCCCAACTCCGATTGCCCGTCTCGCCGCACCGAGATATTGCAATCGCAACGCAACTGGCCTTTCTCCATGTCCGCGTAACTCACGTTGCCGTAAATCAGGATCTGCTTCAGCGCCGTCAGGAACGCGAACGCTTCCTCCGGCGATTCGATGGCCGGCTCGGTCACGATTTCCATCAGCGGCGTGCCAGCGCGGTTGAAATCAATCCCGGTGCTGTTTTCGAGATGGAAACTCCGCGCCACGTCCTCCTCCAAATGAATCCGAACCAGTGGAATCTCCTTGTCCGACTCCGGGATCGTTTTCTGCGCGTCTTTGGGATAGGCCAGATCGTGCAAGGGCACCCGGCCGCGGACACAGAGCGGCCGGGCGTATTGGGTGATCTGGTAATTCTTCGCCAGGTCCGGGTAGAAGTAATTCTTTCGGTCGAAATGTGAAACCGGTGCGATCTCGCAATCCAGCATCAGTCCCGTGAGAAGCGTGAGCCGAATAGCCTCCGCATTCATCACCGGCAACGCACCGGGCAAACCGAGGCAGGTCGGGCAAGTGTGGGAGTTAGGTGGTGCGCCAAATTCCGAAGGGCAGCCGCAGAACATTTTCGAGCGCGTCCGCAGCTGCGCGTGAACTTCGAGCCCAATCGTGGTGACCATTGCAGATTTCAGATTGAAGATCGTAGATTGGCCGCGACGGAAGTCCCACATCGAACGAGTTGATTCGCGATTGCGCGTCCCTCAACCGTCTTGGGCAGGGCAGCTCCCAGTTTTAGAATCCGGAGAGCGAATTGTTTCGTCCGATCTTTTAGTTCCTCGGGGTTCATCGGACCACAATCTGCAATCTGAAATCTGAAATCTTCAATTGTTTCTTTTCGCCGCGAATTCCAGCGCTTTCCTGAGATCGAACTTCTTCACCATCTCCACGAGGGTCGGATCGTTCGCCGCTTCGAGCACGCGGGGATATCGGAGCAGCTCGAGGAGCCGGCCCTCTCTGATGAGATCGGCAACCTCGGGATCGTTCCGGAGCGCGACGATTTTCGGATGCTCGCTCAGCTCGACCGCTCCCGGGAAGGAGAGGAATCGGCGCGCGTTCTCCGGGTTTGCGCAAACCGTTCCGGCGTCTTTCAGCGTTTG
>JBBRMO010000329.1:0-2984 GCA_038230815.1 Chthoniobacterales bacterium | reverse complement strand
TGTCTCCCTGCCGAAGCCGGCGTCCTTCTACGGTCTGTCGTTACCGCTCGGCGGGGCGGAAGTGACGATGGAAGATTTGGTGCGTCTTTACGCCGCGCTCGCCAACGGGGGCCGACTCCAGCCGCTGAGACGCCTTCTTAATGAACCGGTCACCAAAAACAGTGTGCGCCTGGTCAGTCCGGAAGCAGCCTTTCTCACCCTCGACATGCTCGGACAGATCCCGCGACCGGGCCTGACCACTTCCGATTTGTCCCACTCCGCTCCGGTTTTTTGGAAAACCGGAACGTCGCATGGATTCCGGGATGCGTGGTCGGTGGCGGTTTTCGATCACTACGTGCTCGCGGTCTGGATCGGGAATTTTGATGGAAAACGAAATCCTGCTTTCATCGGGCGTACCGCAGCGGCTCCACTCCTGTTTCAAATGATCGATGGATTGCGCGCCCGAGAGCCTGCCCGCTTCGTGCCCCATTTGCCGCCGCCAGAGCTTAATCTGAAGCGGGTAGAGTTCTGTTCCGTTTCCGGTCAGTTACCGACTTCGTTCTGTCCTCATCGCACGGATGGCTGGTTCATCCCCGGCATTTCGCCGATCGCCACCTGCGACGTGCACCGCGAAGTCCTGGTGGATGCGTCGACCGGCTTGCGCGTTCCCCAGGACGATGGAACGCGAACGTTGCAGCGTGAAGTTTACGAATTCTGGCCCTCCGATTTGCTCGCCCTCTTCGAACGGGCCGGCGTCCCGAGAAAATTGCCACCGCCATTTTTGCCGACGGTCGACAACGAACTTCTTTCGCGCAGCGGGCATGCGCCGAAAATCAATTTGCCTGCGAACGAAATGACCGTTTCCCAGGTTTCAGCAAACCCTGCGGGAATCCCCCTCCGGGCCGAGACGGAAACCGGCGTGCGCAAGCTCTACTGGTTCGCCGACAAAACGTTCCTCGGCGCTTGCGACGCGCACCAGGTTTTGTGCTGGAAACCGGTCCCCGGGGTCTATCAACTCATCGCGCTCGACGATCATGGCCGCTCCTCCTCGCGCTCGGTGATCCTGCGCTAGCTCCGCTCGGGAATTGGAGGGCGTCTGGATCAGACGCCTGGGCGCAGACGCCATCTCACGGAGAAGCCCTAAAAGGTGGAATGAAAATAGACAGCGATGGCCAAGTTCCGTATTAAGTCCGCATGAGCAAGACCGAGATGGCGCAGTGTTTGATATGCGGGGAGTCCAAATCGGTCCGTAACGGCACGATCGGCGAAGTCGTGCGTCCGTCCCTCTCCGACTTCATCCGCCGGACTGCACCGCAGTGGGACGGGAAGGGCTTCATTTGTTTCGACGATCTCGGAAAATTCCGCCGTGATTACGTGAAGGAAGTTTTGCAGGACGAAATCGGTGAGCTCTCCGCGCTGGACGACGAGGTCATCGAAAGCCTCCGCGAACACGAGATTCTCTCCAGCGACATCAGCAAACAGTTTGAGAAAAAACTGACGTTCGGCGAAAGGCTTTCCGACTCGATCGCGTCGTTTGGCGGCAGCTGGACCTTTATTATTTTCTTCAGCGCGGTCCTTTTCCTTTGGATAGTGGTCAATAGCTTGATCCTGGCGAACCGGGCTTTTGATCCCTATCCCTACATTCTGATGAACCTGGTCCTCTCCGCGCTCGCGGCCCTCCAGGCCCCTGTCATCATGATGAGCCAGAACCGCGGCGAAGCGCGCGATCGTTTGCGCGGGGAGAACGATTACAAGATCAATCTCAAGGCCGAGCTCGAGATCCGGCACCTGCACGAAAAACTCGATCACCTTCTGCGCCGCCAATACAATCGCCTCTTCGAAATCCAGCAAATCCAAATCGAGCTCCTCGAAGAACTGGGACAAAAGCGGCGCGCTAAGACCAGCGGGCCGGTTACGCCTACCTCGTCATCCTGAACGGAGCGAAGCGGAGTCGGGATGACCCGACGATTTCCGTTGAAGAGCGCGCAGCGTCACCGGAGCGTTACGCCCCATGTCCCGCGAGTACACCCTCCAACCCGCGCCGCGCGCGTCCGCGATCAACATCGATTATGCGGCGGAGCTGAACGAGCAGCAGTTGGCTGCGGTAACGGCTTCACCTGGGCCGTTGCTCGTCATTGCCGGCGCCGGCAGCGGCAAAACGCGAACTCTGACCTACCGGGTGGCGTACTTGCTCGAGAATGGGATAGACCCGCGCAATATCCTGCTCCTCACTTTCACGAACAAAGCCGCGCGCCAGATGCTCGATCGGGTGGCGAACCTCCTGCCGGTGGATGCGAGCGGACTCTGGGGCGGAACGTTTCATTCCATTGGGAACCGGATGCTCCGAAGGCACGGGAGCGCGCTCGGGTATTCCAGCGGGTTCACGATCATGGATCGCGAGGACCAGAAAGACCTCATTGATACGGTAGTGGCCGCGGCCGGGATCAACCCGAAAGAGATCCGCTTCCCGAAAGGCGATGTCCTCGCTGAGATCTTCAGCTTCGTGGTCAACACGGAAACCCAGATTGACGCCCTGCTCGCGGAAAAATTTCCCTATTTTCTGCCCCTCCTCGAACAGATCACCGACGTCCACGCGCGCTACGAGAAGAAAAAGAAGAAGACGAACTCGATGGACTTCGACGACCTCCTCGAAAAGACGCTCCGGATGCTGAAGGAGCACGAGCACATCGCGGATTTCTACCGGCGCCAATTCCAGTTCATCCTCGTCGACGAATATCAGGACACGAACAAGATCCAGGCGGATTTTATCGACACCCTTGCCGCCGAGCACCGCAACGTCATGGTGGTCGGCGACGATGCCCAATCGATCTATTCGTGGCGCGGCGCGAATTTCAAAAACATCCTGGCGTTCCCCGAGCGTTACCCGGATGCGCAAGTCTTCAAGATCGAGCTGAACTATCGGAGTGTGCCGGAGATTTTGCGGGTGGCGAACGCCGCGATCACCGCCAACGTGAAACAGTTCCGGAAGGAACTCGCGCCGACCA
>JBBRMO010000328.1:0-2985 GCA_038230815.1 Chthoniobacterales bacterium | reverse complement strand
GAGCTGCTCGACGCTCAGCGGCTCACCCGAAGTTAGTTTTCCGGCCGTTTCGTCCATGGCGCGGGCGATGATACGCAGCGGCACGGGGAAGTTGGAAGTCTTTTAACGGTGGGCAACGTGCCTGTCATCCCGAGGCTGACGAAGCGCGTCGAGGGATTTCCCATTGCAAGTTTCGGCACCGAGAAACAATCGGGCGACCAAAAGGCCGATAGACGCGCCCCCTTCGCGTTCGAGCGGCGGGTGAGGTCACTCCCCGTCTCCGCGGCCCGGGACCACACGCGGGCTATTGTCAGGCCGTCGCCGCGTTGCCGGCGAAGTGCAGCAGCTCCAGAATTTTGCCCCGGAGCTGCAGAAAATCGGCGCTGCTCCGATCGCGCGGTCGCCCGAGCGCTACAGGAATCGTCCGCTCGATTCGCCCGGGCCGCTGCGTCATGATGACAATGCGGTCGCTCATGTAAATCGCTTCGTCGATGTCGTGGGTTACGAGCAGCATCGTGGTTCGGCGGGCCCGCCAGAGCCCGAGCACTTCATCCTGCATCCGCATCCGGGTGAAGGCATCGAGCGCTCCCAGCGGCTCGTCGAGCAATAATACCTTTGGATGATTGATCAACGCCCGAGCCAGCGCGACTCGCTGCGCCATTCCGCCGGAGAGATGGTGCGGATAGGCGTCGGCAAAACTTTCCAGGCCTACCAGCCGCATGAATTCGCCCACTTCATGACGTTTCTCCGGCAGGACATGTCGCGCGACCAATCCCGCCTCGATATTTCGCCGAACCGTCAACCAGGGAAAGAGGTTCGGATCCTGAAAGACCAGACCGCGTTCTGCATTGGGACCGGTGATCAATTCCGCGCCGACCATCAGTTCACCCGAGTCCGCCGAGTCGAGACCGGCGATGAGGCGCAGCAGGGTGGATTTGCCGCAGCCGCTCGGGCCGACCAGAGAAACGAGTTCGCCAGGGGTAAGCGAAAGGGAAACGTTGTCGAGTGCCAGACGGCGAGTCGCCGGGTCGTCAGGCAACGGAAAGCTTTTGGTGACTTCGCGAACCCGAAGTGACGACGCTTCCATCTCTTCGGGCGCTACCATTTAATTACTCCCTTTTGCCAGACCAGCACCCGGTCGCGCACCTTGAAGAGAAGGGTCATGATCGTGGAGAAGAAGGCCGCCATGATGACGAGCGCGGCAAAGACCTTTCCGTATTCGGCCCAGCCCTGCGCCCAGCTCACATACCAGCCGAGGCCTGACTTTACCCCTACGGTTTCCGCGACGACGAGGGTCAAAAACGACGCTCCCAATCCCATGAACAATCCGATGAAGATGCTCGGAAGCGCGGCGGGAATGGCGACCCGGAAAATCAGGAAACGCCGGCCTGCGCCCAGGGTGCGCGCGACGTCCAGATACGATGCTCGCGTATTCGAAATGCCGGACGCGGTCAGCATTGTGACAGGGAACCAGACGGCGAGGGCGATTAATCCTGCGGCGGAAAAAATTGCGGAGGGGGAAACGACCATGGCGAGGGGAATCCAGGCCGTCGCGGGAATGGGGCCGACGACTTTCAGGATCGGCATCCCCCAATAGCGGACTGGCGACGACCAGCCAATACAAATGCCACTGATCAAACCGGCGATAACGCCGAGCGCGTAGCCGCTCAAAAGCAGGATTAGTGAATGCCAGGTGCTGTCGAAAAGGAGCGCCCGATCATTGATCAGACTTTGAAAAACTCCGGCCGGGCTCGGGAAATACGGGAGCGGCAACCACCGGACACCCGATGTGATCACCCCCCAGAGACCCAGGGCCAGAACCGCCACCGAGAAAATCGGTCCCATCTGCCGCATCCATCGACGCAGCGCGGGCCATCCTGCTTGCGCGACCGCGAGCAGGAGTGAGACCCCGAGCACGATCCAGAGGAACACAAAGTAAGAGCGGGTTTCGGCGGACGGCTCCGTCGTCGAAACAAACCAATGGAGCCAAAGACAGATCGCCGTCGCGGCCGTGACGGGGAGCCAGGTCCACAACGAAGCGGTGATGCTCGTGGCCGGCGCCTTGCGCGGCGCGCCGTCAGTCCAAGCCTGATCTACTTCTCCACTGCGAGGACCGGTTTCTTTTTGCAACATGAATCCTCGGTATCAGCGAGAATCAGTTCCGCGTAAAGGCGGATGTCCTGATCTGGTGGCACCTGTCCGCCCACTACTTTTTCCACCTGCAAGTTCTCAATCCATTCATCGGTCACGCCGTCGAGGTGAACGAAGGCGCGCCTGGCGAGCTCGGCCACATCCGTACTTGGGCTGAGCATGCCGGCAACTTTCATTTCCGCCGCGGCGGACTGGACGGCTTTATCGGCCCCGGAAACGCTCGGGACGTAACGCAGATGCGAAATTGCGACGGTGTTCAGTTCCGGATTGGAAGCGAGATACTTTTTCTCGACGGACAAACGCGCCGCCGCCGCCGGATTCGCTTCCACCCACTTCGCCCCTTTGAGAAGAGCCCGGGTTGCGGCCGCTGTCTCCTTCGGATGCGCGGACAGGTATTTTCCGTTCACGATCACGGCGCAGCAATATTCGTCTTTGTAAGGAGCGTCCGTCGCCTGGTCCGCGACATTCCTCACCTTCCCATCGGCCAGGAGCAAGCTGCCGATCGGCTCGGAGTCCGCCACCGCGTCTACTTCACCCTTGTCGAGTGCGAGTCCGAGCTCGCCTGCCGGAAAAACACGCCAGCTTACGTCCTTACTGGCGTCGATCCCGTTCGCCCCCAGAACGCGATTCGCGAAAATGAAGGGCGGCGTCCCCATTCCGGGCACTCCGATACGCTTCCCCCGCAGATCCTGCACGGAATGGATATTTCCCTTCGTCGAAGACTGGACGCGGAGACAGCCTTTGTGGATTCCCGCGGTGAAGCGCACGTCGAGGCCCTGCTCGATCGGCTTCAAGAAATACATGACCAGGTGATGAGTGATATCGTAACCGCCGAGGGCGAGGACGTCCTTGTAG
>JBBRMO010000327.1:0-2987 GCA_038230815.1 Chthoniobacterales bacterium | reverse complement strand
CGACACCGCGTTGATCGCCTCCCAGTTCATACGTCTCAACGTTAAATGAGACAGGTCGAGAGGCGCGAGAGATTTTGAATTACGGTTGCGTGGAAATTGACACCGCGGGGGGTCTCGACTTCGCTCGACGTGACCACATGGAGCCCTACGCCAAACCCAATGAGAAAGAAGTCGGGGCGGAGCGGCCGAAGATTTCTCACCTGCCCAGCGCGATCGAAACACGGACCCGCCGCGAGCGCCAGGTGGAGAAGGAGGGCGTCGCGGCGAAACGGCGTGCCATCAAGAAAGCGGCGCGACGGCATTTGAAGAAGGAACTGCTGGAGGAACTGGAAGACGAATAATCGGCGAAACCCGGAGTCGAGCGGCGAAACCCGAAACAACAAAGCCGATAACCGGACGGTTTCGTAATGCCTGGAAAGTATTGCGACTGGACGAATAAGTATTGGCTCAACGGTTGGCCTGGGGTTCTAAGTGATTGCTCGACAAGCTCTTTGAGCCAACCATGATTATTCGAGACGAATTCGGACTTAAAAGCGATTCCGGCAGACCGATTACCCAGGAAGAGTACACGCGATATCTCAACGAGAATTCGCGGAAAGACTCTCTCCCTTCTTCCAATGGCGGTGTCGATCCGATTCGCCCGGCCGGTTTTCGCCCAGGAAAGGGAACTCATCCAAATAGGAGAGTGGTATCAGCGATCGCCGAAATTGCGCTGAACGGGAAAAAATCGGTTTCCGTCAGTACATCCAGTCGGCAGAAAAGTTAGGTCATCGTCCCGCCTGCAGCGGGTGCATCCTTCGGAACGAAGCATTCCCTGGATGGCCAGCACTCAAGAGTCAGCCCGGTGTAATTCCTGCTCTTTACGTAGTCATGAGCCAATCCCATGCGACCCGCAACGACAGAGAGCAAATGATCGACAGCCATCGATTGATCAGCGGGCTAAAGCATGCGCTCGATGTGAATTACGCCCACGTGATCGATGCGGCCAGAAGTCGATGGGAATGCAACTACGCCGGGACAGATCCCAGCGATGCTTGCGTAAGCGTGCGAATCAGCCCGGCCGATTCACGAAAGAGCGTTTTGGCCTGCGGTGGATTCCTCAAGAAACCGGGCGGCTCGTTCTTGATTGGCGACCACCGGCATTCGGTGGCGTAAAACCTCGCCGCTACGAGCCGGGGACCTTCGTCAGGATTTCGTGGGCGGCTTTCTCTTGCGAAACACGGTCGGGATTCGAGAATGTTCCCGCCGTGATGATCAGCCAGTTCGAGCCCTTGAGGACGTCCAGTTGCGCCGGGGTCTTTGTTCGATAAGCCGCGTCGCCGAGGCCCGCGACGTCCTCGCCGTGAAAAGTCGCTTTGCTCGAATCGAAGATTGATTTCGCTTCTGCGGCGCTGCCAGCGTGACGAATCAGCAGGGAGACACCCGGTGCGGAAGCGTCGCCTGTCTTCGCCCGATAGGAGATCCGGCTAACCCAGGTTTGGCCCATCTCGGTATCCGGGGTTGCGGCCGAACTGGATTCTACCGGCACGCCGAGAATTTTTTGGGCGAGATCCGCGGTAAGAATTTCGCTGGCTCGGTTGGCCTTGGTCTCCCCAGCGCTGGCGGGCATCGCGGGGCCTGCCAAGAGAGCGAGGGCAAATAAGAGGTAAAGCGGTTTCATGAAAGTATGACGCCTACATGCGGACAAGCTCAACCCGCCGATTTTTGGCGCGGCCTTCCTCAGTTTCATTGGATGCGGCGGGAGCGGCGAAACTCACCCCGAACGGAAACAGGCGATCGTTGGAAATGCTGTAGCGCGTGACCAATTCGCGCACGACCGCCTGGGCGCGGCGCTCGGAGAGGCTGCGATTGAATTCGAAAGAACCGACATTGTCGGTGTGACCGGTGACGAGCAGTTTCAGGCCAGAATCGGATGAAAGAAGTTTCGCAATCTGCTCCAGGGCAGCGGCGGATTCCGGTTTCAAATCCGCTTTGTTGAACTCGAAATAGATGCCGTAGAGCGCGACCCGTCCTGTTTCCTGAATGCTCGATGCCATTTTCTCCGCGGTGACATTCACCATTTTCTCGTCCATCGGTTTGGCTTCAACGATGTCTACCTGCACGATGGTCTGGTTCTTCTCCAAGGTAAGATCGCCCGTCGTGCCATAGGTATAGCCGGTAACGAAGACCGTCGCGTAAACGTCGCCCTCAGGCCGGGAAAGTCTGGCGGCCGCATAGCGAGAATTGAAATCGGAGTACTCGAACACCTGCGAGTAGATGCCGGCATAACGCCCCTGAAAATCGTAACCCAAATCTTCCTTGCTCGCGCTGAAGAGGGTTTGAAATCCCTTTGCCTTGAGCTCGTTCTCGTAATTTCGAAAGACCTCGAGGGTCGAGCGGCCGTTGGGCACAACGTAAGAGATGCGAGTGACCTTGCCCTCCACCGATTGCTCCTTCTCGTTGCTCTTACCGCCTCCCGATGGATTCAACCCTTTGCCCAACGCCATCGAATACTCGTCAAATTCCTTTTGCGAATACTGAAAGATGATCGACCCCTCATAACGCTTGAGCAGAGAGTTGTCCTTTGCTCCCGGAATATCTTTTGTTATGGGCTCCGAGCCGCTCGCGAGCGTCACGGCAAGGAAAGGGAGCAGAATTGCGAAGGATTTGATCGACATGGTTATTTGAATCTCAGGTTAAGCTTAATCGAACGTTACTGGAAAAATCCTCAGCGGGCAATCCGGATGCCGGCTCATGAATTGCGATCGCCATTTGCGATAGGCCTCTTCCGGATGGTCCGCCGGCGCCACTTCATCCGAGATAAATTCCACGACCTGCCAAGCCCCGGCTCTTCCGCGCATGACGCTGGTGAGTGGTTCGATGGCTTGCTTGCCGTCCTCAGTCTGCGGTGAGGCGACGACCCACGCCCAATCCCGGAGTTGCCGGATGGTGACATGAGTGAAAACAATCTTTGCTATCCATTCCGTGCCGAGCTGCCGCACCACCTG
>JBBRMO010000326.1:0-2996 GCA_038230815.1 Chthoniobacterales bacterium | reverse complement strand
AGCCGTCGCGGACGCCCGCCGAGCTGTTGCACGAGGCAGAGCCGCACCCGCTCTTCTCCTCCTCCTGAGGTCCGCCGCGATGATTTGGACGTGCTCGTCAGCCAGACGACGGTCCTTGGCAAGGGTGGCGTTCGCGCCATGGTAGCGCCAGTAAGCCCCCGTAACAGGGACATGTACAAACGGCCCGCGAGCGGAGAGGCGCAACCAGAAATCGTAGTCGCTCACGAAGCGAATGGTGCCGTTCCGACCCCCAAGGGCCACGGCGTCGTCGCGGCAGAAGATCGAGCCAGGGCCGGGAAGGCACCAATGATCACCGACGAGGCGATCCAGGGTGCAATCGACGAGGTGATGCTCCTCCAGCACACTACCGGACTCGTCGATAATCGCCCAGTTCGGGTAGGCAAGGACTGCCGCGTTGTTCTCCAGTTCCTGCAACGCCCGAGCGGGCCACGACCCGTCGACCACGTCATCGTCGCTAAGGATCATGACGTATGGGGTTTCCGCCCGTGAAATCCCGAGATTTACCGCGTTCGCCTCCCCTCGATTTTCCGTGGAGATGACCCGCGCGAAGGGCGCGTACCTCGCCACGAAGGCTGGAATCTGCATCTCGGGTGGAGAACCGTCGTCGATGACGAGGACACAGGTGTGGGAGGGGCGCTCCTGCGCGAGGCTGGCGAGGCAATTAATCAGCCACTCAGGTCGGCAATAGGTCGGAACGATAATGGTAAGCCGAGGATCGGACATGTCCCATCTCGTCGGGGGTAACCGCTGCCGCGGGTCGGGCCTAAGTTTGACGTAAGGCGACGGTATTCTCCACCGATCTCTCTCCTGGCCCTTCGCGTGATCCGAGCGCTTGGTCGCATACATCGGACTCATGAAGTTGCGTTCGACGGCGGGCCACTCCATGGTGCGCACGGCCTCTCGAAAGCGCACCGCACTTTGCGGATAGTCGGCCAGAAAATCCGAAAGCTTCGCGACGGCCGTCTCGATGTCGCCCGGACTCATGGTCAGGAGAGGCAAATCGGGGTGCGCGGCTCTCAGGAACGATGCGGCGCCCGCTGCTTCCGACAAAAGAACCGGAGTTCCACTTGTCACCGCCTCAACTGCGGCGAGGTTGAAAGTGTCAGACCGTGATGGAATAAGCACGACCGATCTGCCGTTGAACACGCGGTTTCGCAGCTCAGCTGGCGACAAGGTGCCCTCATAACGGAGGCCAATGCCTTGGCAGCGTGCCTGATCGAGCAACACGCCGGCACAGGTGCGCACACCGTCCGGCAGGGGAAGGTCCGGCCCTGCCACGAAGCACTCGCCAAATAGGTGGCGCGGCAGCCGTGAGGCGATGTCTACAAACAGATCGGGACCCTTGTTGCGATCAAGCCTTCCCACGAACCAGAGGTCCGGCTTTGCAGGAAGCGTCTCATCCTCTCCTCTGACGACAGGTCGTTCGAGAACGTTGTGCATATCGATGACTTTTGCGGGCCGATCGAAACGCTGTCGGGTTTCAGCCTCGTGAAGGTCCGAAACCGAGAAAAGCAAGTCCGCGGCATCGACCGATTCCGTTTCCACCTCAACGAAACCAATGCGGCTTTCCTCAATTGCTGCAGCGTCGTATTGATTTTTTAATCCCACGCTGATCCAGCCCTGCAGGCTAAGGACAATCCGATCCGTCGTCACGCCGAACAGCTGAAAAGCCTCGCGAAGAAAGCCTCCAGTCGGAAGAAAAGAAGGGACGTCAACGCCCTCAAAGTGACGGCCTACGCAAGAAGCTGCGATCTGCAGAGCCAAAATGGCGTATTGGCTCCGTATACCCGATATGGGCCATTCCGGAATGAACGGCACGACGGCGTCCGCCGCGACCAGCAGCAACGGATGAACGTTCGAGGGAAGTTTTCCTGCCGCCTTCAGCCGGAGGTCCGGACCGTTGGAAAGATAGTAAAACCTTATCCCTGGATTGTTGGCCATCAGATAGCGGAAAAGAACTTGTCCCCCTCCGACCACTGTGTGCACATCTATATCGGCGATCAAAACACTAGGAATGCGCAGATCTAAAAGGTCCTCAGACCGTGAGTCATCCGACAACCCAAGCGCGAGCGCGAGCGCATTTAAAGCTGCCGGAGTGGGAAAGATTTCGAGCGCGCGTTCAGAAGCCTCCATCGCTTGCTCCACGAGGCCATCCGATAGCGCCCGTTTCGCTTGCTCGACAAAACAATCCGATCGCTGATGGAGGGACCTTTCCAGCCACGCATCGAGCCGCGCCCAGATCCCTCCCAATTGAGCATGGAACGGGTCTAGTTGCAGTGCTTGGAGCAAGGCACGATTTGCTTGAAGTGCTTGCGAAGTGTTGCGCATGGCTGCGCGCGAGAGGGTTTCGGCTGTCATCGCTCCGAAAATTGTTTCAAACCTGTATCGGAGCGCGATCCAGACCAAGCCCATGGTGCACCCGAGCGAAGAAAACAGCTGGGAGAAGGACAGGCCCGCGCTGACGACACAGCGGTGGATCATGACGGTGGATATGTCGATTTCTGATGAGAAGACCCTCCGGAGCTCCGCTTCCACGGCGCCGAGAGGTTCATCATCACTCGATTCCGCCGTGAACGAAGAGCTGTCGGAGCCGCAACAGACGACGTAGCCGCCATCCTGCATGGCCCGGAGCTGGCGCTCAGTCTTGTCCGGCAGAAACGGAGCGCCGGGATCTAGAAAAGCAATATACTCGCCTGTAGCGGTCGCGATTGCCCGGTCTAGTGCGGCGTTTAAACCAATTGCGCCTTGTTCGACGAAGCGTATTCTGGATTCTCGCGCGCATAACTCCGCAAGCTGCGCCTTAGCTTCCTCCGGACCGCCGTCGGCGATGATGATCTCTGTAGGTTGATAAGTCTGTTCCAGAGCGCTGATTACAGCGCGTAAGACGCTCGCGACATCGTCTTTGAAGGCAATCACGATCGAGACGCGGGCATAGGATATTTCGCGCGCGCGGGCGTGCGCTGCCACCCTTTTGT
>JBBRMO010000325.1:0-2996 GCA_038230815.1 Chthoniobacterales bacterium | reverse complement strand
GTGGGGATCGCGTTGCCTGTCGGGTTGCGCGACTCAGATCAGTCCGCTGCGTCGGAGAGCCTCGGGCTGCACGTCTTCACGAGCGCGACGATGAATCTGCCGTCCGGTCTGCTGGCAAAGATGCCATGAGGAAAATCCCCGCGCTTCTTTCCATGCTGGTCGTCGTGTTCTTCGTCGCGGCCGCTGCCTCGATTATCTCCCTTGGCATTTATGCGAAGCGGTCGGCGGCTCCGCATCACGACGCGCACGCGTGGATTCACTCGCAACTCGCGTTGACCGAAGAGCAGGAGAAAGCCCTCGAACCCATCGAGAAAAAATACCGGGAGGAGAGCCAGCGACTCGAGGGCGAGATGCAGGCCGAGAACGCGGAGTTGGCCCAGGTGATTTTGCAGGATCGCAAGGATTCCGAGCGCGTGAGGGCCATCATTGAAAAAATTCATCAATCGATGGGGGAACTCCAAAACGTCACCATCGGCCATGTCTTTGCCATGCGGGCGGTGCTGACTTCCGACCAATACGACAAGCTGCTGAAACTGACGGCGGACGCCCTCTCGCGACACGACAACCTCGACGCCCAGCATGCCGGACAATGAGCCGGCGGAACGAGCGGATTGGGACCTGGCCGGGGCGGCCGCGCAAGGTGACGAAGCGGCTTACGAGGCGCTGATCGCGAAATACCAGAGCGCGATTCACCACTTTATCTTCCGATCCGTCCGCGACGAGGAGACCGCCCGCGACCTCGCGCAGGAAGTTTTCGTGAAAGCGTGGTTCGCGCTGCCGAAGTTGCTGCCGCGCGGGAAATTCTCCACCTGGCTGTTCCAAATCGCCGTCAATCTCTGCCGCGATTACGCGAAGTCGAAGGCGGCGAAACAGTTACGTCGAACGCATTCCCTCACCCGCGACGAAATCGGCGAGCTGGTTGGGGATCGGGAGTTTCCGCATCCCGGACTTTCGCCCGACCGTTCGGCGGAAAATGCCGAGGCAATGGCGGCGCTGGACGAGGCGATTCGATCGTTGCCGGAGAAGCTCCGCGAACCCTTTGTCCTGTGCGCAATCGAAGGGCATTCGCTCAAAGATGTGAGCGCGATTCTCGGGTCATCCGCGAAGGCCATCGAAGTCCGCGTCTATCGCGCACGGCAAGCTCTTCTCAAGCGCGTCGAGCATCTCAAATCACTTTTTTGAAAGAAGATTGAGGGCTTTCCTGTTGATCCTCGTTTAACAAAAACGTGGCCCGCGTTTCTGGAAAAATATCATCGAGTTTCTCTGAATTTCACAAGCGCACCGGGGGGATTTTCTCGAAGGAAGAGCGATGTCCGCGATCGCTACTCCATCATTTTATATTCGTGCGGGGGGCTCTTGCGGCCATCGCCGGGATGCTTGTCGGCCCTGTTGGTGCCCGCCCGGATGCGCCCACGATCGAGACGCCCCGCGACACGATCGCTCACTACGAAAATCTCGCGCTGCTCGCCAATCCCACGATCAAACAGGCGGACGCAGTCGTGGAGTCGCAGCGAGGAATGATCGAGCAAGCGGGGCTTTTCCCCAGGCGTCTGAGTGCTTGTCAGCGGACGTGGTGAGATCGGTAACATTCAATCGGCTGGCAATCTGCTTGATGATCCCTTCATCGGACGCCCAGCTGCTTTTGCTGACCTCCGGCAATTTCGCGAAATCCCGTGGAAACTCGAACGTCGTTCGCGAGGCGCGACCAGAATTCTCGCGCCATTCGCGTTGCTTGTTTGGTCACCTCCGAAGGTGGCGGATTCGGAAGGTCACGGCTCATTGGCAACGTTCCGTCGAGCGCTGGACGGTAAGCCATCGGCAGCATGTCGTAGGACGGAGCGAGGCTCAGGGGACGCCGCCCGTGTAACACCAGGCTCACATTGCCGTAGTGCATGTCGGTATTGGCGATGAGTTCCCCAAAGGCTCCGAGCATTCTCAAAAGATCGGCTTCGGCGCGATTGAGCCACCCGTCGGCTTGAAGGCGCCCGGCGGCGGCGGCCCACGGAGTATGCAGCTCTCCGTAGTAGGCGGCATCCAAGGCTCTCAGCGAGACGACCGGCAGTCGGCCATTTGCTCCGCAGCGGTCAAAGCGAATCACCTCGAGGAAACGCCGTCCGGCATAATCGTAGAGAGTGCTCTCGCTCGCGGGAATTCCGTTTTCGCGTAGCACCTCTGCTGCGAGGTGTTCGGCCGCAAGCAAATCGGCCCATCTCCGGTTGCCGGGTTGCTCCATGTCGCCGGAGAATTTGACCAGAACATGTCGGGGTGTGCCGTTTTCAATGATCATCGCTCCAAATTTCGGCTGTTCGCCACCAGCCGATGATCCGGGCAGCTGGCCGGCAATGACCTCGGCCGCAAGTTGCGGGTAT
Source organism: Chthoniobacterales bacterium (assembly GCA_038230815.1). Taxonomy (GTDB): domain Bacteria; phylum Verrucomicrobiota; class Verrucomicrobiia; order Chthoniobacterales; family UBA10450; genus AV80. Next base: position 627 of record JBBRMO010000325.1, on the reverse strand, counting down.
TCATTCGACCTTTCCTCCGCGGTGATACGCCGAACGCCTGATTCGTTGAGTGCCGACGCGAGTGAATGAGTTCCGAGCACAAAAGAGCCCGGAAGATCATGTCCGTATCGAATGAGGGCCTCGGCCACCGCCGCGGGAGGCCATGTTTCGGGATTAGGGCTCTGTCCCAGAAATCTCCCGTAAGTCTGCGCGAAGGATCGCCCGAGAAACCCCTGCGGCCGCAGGTCATCCAAAAACCACGGCAACCCGGGAAACACCCCGGCTTCGTGGTCCCCGGCGCACAACGCGGCGTTGATCGGATGTTCCGCTCGCGCAAAGTACCAAGCTCCGCCGGCAAGATAGTGCAGTCGACCAAGTTGATCGGGAGATCCGTCTTTGGTGATCAGGTAGAGTGGCCATTTCGATCCGAGGTCCTCGATGGGATTGGCCAGGCCATAAAGCGCCGCCGGTCCGCGACCGATTCGAACGACACTCCCGGGGTCGGAGTTTTCGAATTCAGAAAGATATCGCGAGATCGTCGGCTGGCTTACTCCGAGTGTCGCAGCTAAATCCTTCGCGCTCCGCACTCCATAGCGGATAAATTCCAGACGAAGACTTGCGACGACGCTCATGTGAATACATAATATC
>JBBRMO010000324.1:0-2996 GCA_038230815.1 Chthoniobacterales bacterium | reverse complement strand
TGTTCTCCCGGGCGAACCGGGCCGCGCTGATTTTTCCCTCCACGCCGCGCTCACCGAATCCGCCTGGAATAAGAACACCGGCGACATCTTTCAGATGACCATCAACGCCACCTTCCAGCTTTTCCGCGTCAATCAATTCCAACTGAATGCCGCAATCCTGGCTCGCCGCGGCGTGGGTGAGCGATTCGTAGATACTCTTGTAGGCGTCCTGTAAATCGATGTATTTGCCGACGATAGCGATCTTCACCTGCTTCTTTGGACTGACGACGCGCTCCACGAATTTTCTCCAGTTCGACAGGTCCGGCTTCGGCGCGTCGACGTGCAGCAGCTCACAGATGAGATCGTCGAGCCCCTCTTCGTTGAGCATCAAGGGCATCTCGTAAATCGTGTGCTTCACATCGCGCGCCTCGATCACTCCGCGCGGCGAGACATTGCAAAACATCGAGAGTTTTTGGCGCAACTCCGCATCGAGCGGATGTTCGGTGCGGCAAAGCAATACCTGGGGCTGGAGGCCGATCTCGCGCAGTTTCGCGATGCTTTGCTGCGTCGGTTTCGTCTTCAATTCGCCCGCGGCCCGGATATAGGGCACGAGCGTGACGTGCACATTCACCACATTTTGCGCGCCCGCTTCGAGAATAAATTGCCGGATCGCCTCGAGAAAAGGCAGTCCCTCGATGTCACCGGTCGTGCCGCCAATTTCCGTGATAACGACATCGGCTTTGCTTTCGGCCGCCACTTCCCGGATGCGATTTTTGATCTCGTCGGTTACATGCGGGATGACCTGGACGGTTTTACCAAGGTAATCGCCTCGCCGTTCCTTGAGGATGACGCTTTCGTAGACCTGGCCGCTCGTAAGATTGTTGTGGCGAGAGAGGATGCAGTTAGTGAATCGCTCGTAATGTCCGAGATCGAGATCGGTCTCGGCGCCGTCATTGAGGACATAAACTTCGCCGTGCTGGAACGGGTTCATCGTCCCCGGATCGACGTTGAGATACGGATCGAATTTTTGGAAGACCACCTGGAGGCCGCGCAACTCGAGTAACGTGCCGAGCGCCGCCGCGGCAAGGCCTTTACCAAGCGAACTCACTACTCCTCCGGTAATAAAAATATACTTCATCGCTTTCTCCGACCTGTAGACGTCGCCTTGAGGGCGACGCGGCGATGACCGACCTTGCTGGCTCGATCCTGCGCTTCAGTCAGCGAAGTGGCTACGCCCTCAGCGTCCTCCGGCGTGTCGACGCCGGGCGATCCGCTGCCAGCCATGACCACTTGAATTCTAACTCCATTCTCCAGGGCGCGCAATTGCTCGAGCGATTCGGCGCGCTCCAGCAACGAAGTTTTCCAGCGCACGAAACGCAGGAGAAGATCACGTCGGTAGCCGTAGATGCCCTGGTGGCGAAAGTATTGCGGCGGCGTCGAGCCGTCGCGACGGAACGGGATGGCGGCTCTTGAAAAATAGAGCGCCTCGTTTTTTTTGTTTAGCACCACCTTTACCTGGTGCGGCGACTCCGCTTCGCCCGGATCGGCGAAGGGATGCGCCACGGTAATCATTTCCAGTTTGGGATGCCGCTGTAATTCCCGCACGAGACGGTCGATCAGTTTTGGCTCGATCAGCGGTTCATCACCCTGGACGTTTATGATGTGGCCGAACCGTTTCATTTTCGCGGCGACTTCTGCGATCCGGTCCGTGCCGCTGGCGTGCCGGGCTGAGGTCATCGCGACTTCGGCGCCCCAATCGAAGGCGGCTTCCGCAATCCGGAAATCGTCCGTCGCAATGATGAGGCGATCGAGTTTTTTCGAACGGCGGCAACGTTCCCAGACGTGCCGGAGCAGGGGCTTTCCCGCAATCTCGTGAAGTGCCTTCCCGGGAAATCGCGTCGAGCCCCAGCGTGCTGGAATAATACCGACGGCTTTAGTCATGGCGGGGAAGTCTGAAAGTCCAAGGAAGTGTCGGTCTCAGGATCATCGCTCTCCCAGAATAATGTCGGCCGCGGCCGCGATGTCGCTCGCGACCCAGTCGGCGCCGCAGTTGAGCGTGTTCGCTCCGGGGCCGGTTTGCACAAGAATGGTTCGCACGCCGGCATTTCGCCCGCACCCGATATCGCTCGCCTTATCGCCGACCATGAAGGAGCGCCGCAGATCGATGCAAAGATCGCGCTGGGCTTCGAAGATCATCCCGGGCCCCGGTTTTCGGCGAATGGAACTCTGGGTGGGGAGATCGGGGCAATGATAACTCGCATCGATTAAGACCTCGCCCAGTTGACGGATAAACTCCTTCTCCACCTTGCGATACTCCGCTTCGGAAAAATAGCCTCGGCCGATTCCGCTCTGGTTCGTGATTATTATGACTTTGTAGCCATTCTTCCTCAAACGCGCGAGGGCGCCCGCCGTCTCCGGGAAGACCTCGACGTGTTTTGGGTCCCCGCAGTAATCGACGTCGCGCATGAGAGTGCCGTCGCGGTCGAGAAAAACGGCAGGCCAGCCCTCGTTAGGCCAACCGGTCATTTTGAAAACTCGCCATGAGTTCTTCGGGCGTTACCGTGGCCGTTCCCAGCTTCCCGACGACCACCGCGCTGGCGTGGTTCGCGATGTCGGCCGCTTCGATCGACGACGCCTCGCAGCAAAGCGCCAGGGTGAAGAGCGCGATCGCGGTATCGCCCGCCCCGGAAACGTCGAAGACTTGCCGCGCCCTGGTCGGAATGTGATGCGGCTTTTTGCCCCGCTCAAAAAGCATCATCCCATGTTCGCCGAGGGTGATGAGAAGCAGTTTCGTCCGCCATTTCTTGAGAAGAATCTCGCCGGCTTGAAGAAGTTGGTTGTCCTTGCCGGGCGCGTCCGCTGGATCAGTCCAGGCGAGACCCGCCGCCAAAAACGCCTCGTTTCGGTTGGGTTTCACCGCCGTCATGTTGTTCCAATCGATCGGGTGATGCGGATTGGGATCGCCCGTGACGATCTTTCCCGCGGCGAGCGCATCGCCGCAGATTTTTCCCACGAGG
>JBBRMO010000323.1:0-3015 GCA_038230815.1 Chthoniobacterales bacterium | reverse complement strand
CTGGTCACGGGCGATGGGCGAAAAGCGGCGCTCGACTTGAGGTTGTATGAGGCTGGCCTCCCCGATTGCGCCGAGAGCAAAGTAAACCTCGCTGTTCGGGAGATTGAGCGCGTTTGGCGGGAGTCAGAAAGGAAGCGCGGGACGCAGCTCGTTTTCTGCGATCTTTCCACCCCGACCAGAGGAAACGGATTCTCGGTTTACGACGATATGAAAGAAAAGCTGGTTGCGCGGGGAGTCCCGGCGGTGGAGCTCGCTTTCATTCAAGATTACGGGAGCGACGCGGCGAAGGCATCCCTCTTTCGAGACGTGCGAGCCGGGGTGGTGCGGATCCTTTTCGGGAGCACCCAAAAGATGGGGTCCGGCACGAATGTCCAGGAGCGGCTGGTGGCCCTGCATCACTTGGACGCCCCGTGGCGTCCGGCGGACGTTGAACAACGCGATGGACGCATCCTGAGGCAGGGAAACACCAACGCGGAGGTCGAGATTCTTCGTTACGTGACGAAAGGTTCGTTCGATGCCTATATGTGGCAAACGCTGGAAACCAAGGTGAAGTTCATCTCCCAGGTGATGACCGGGGAAAGCGACCTTCGCCGGATTGAGGACGTTGACGGCGCCGCGCTGACCTACGCCGAAGTCAAAGCTATCGCTTCGGGAAATCCCTTGGTCATCGAAAAAGCGAGAATCGACGCCGAAGTGGGAAGGCTCAGCCGGCTTCAGACCCAGCACCACGCAACCCAATATCGACTTCGAAGCCAAATGCGCTGTCTGGGTGAGGAAATTCCTCGAATCGAAAAGAGACTCGATGCGGCAAAACGTGATCTCTCCGTGCGCCAGGAAACGAAGGGGGACCTGTTCAGCATTCAGCTGGGCAAAGAAAGGATTCGAGACCGGGGGATCGCCGGCGAACTCATCAACCGGGAAGCGGCGCGGGCGCGTGGAAATCGCGCCGAGCGACTCATCGGGAATTTTGCCGGTTTCGAGCTGTTGGTGGCGGACAGGGTGAGCGAGGGGCCAGAACTGCTGCTTCGTGGCTTTGCGACGCACTTCGCCAAAGTAAGCGAGTCCGCCGTCGGCACGATACGCTCAATCGAATCGGTTCTGCAAAAAATCGACGAGCGCCTGGCTGATTTAGGGCGAGACCTGGAAGACACGAGAAAGCGCGTGGAACAGCTCGCGGCTCAGGTCGGACAACCGTTTGAATACCTTAATGAACTTGCAGATCTCGTGCTAAAGCAGCAAGGCATTGCGGCTGACCTAGACCTAACGAAGAATCAGGCCTCAAGCAACTTGGGAGCAGTTCCGGCTGAGGGCTCAAGCTCCCCGGGAGAAGAGGTCATGAGCCTGAAAGAATTTGGATTCTGGGATGAGTGATCGGGATACGGCGCGGGAAGACTGCTGCTGAAAAGATGCTGAAATTCCCAGGCGCTAACCCTCCTCGATTGCCCTCCTTGTGGGCATTATGCGAAGTAGCCTTTCACCTGCCGTCCGTGGTATCGTGGATCTCAAATAAGTCAGATAGGTCGCCGATGCAAACCCAGATGACCGGTCCATTCCCGAAAAGTTCCGCCAGCTGCTCGCTGGAAGCGCGCGACGTTGGGGGCTGTCTGCGCGCTCTGCCCCTTTTTCGAAGGCAACGGATGCACCGACGGCTTTTGCTGGGCAGAGTGGGCGCATGAGTGCCGGAATGAAAAACTCGAAAGCGGGTGAGTCAGTGTCGAAAATGGCGGGATGGGCTGGCATTCTTAAGGCTGGGGTCCACGCCCAGCGCCTCGTGCCGGGAGCTGTCTGTGTTGGCGGCACGGCCGCGGCGTTGTATGCCGGACACCGGGTTTCACAAGATACCGACCATCTTTTACCCGCGTTGCGCGATCACTTTGAAGAGGTGCGCGCCCGGCTGGAAGCGCAGCCGGAATGGAAGACCGCCCGCGTCAGCCCGCCTGTTCTTATTCTCGGCAGCATTGGCGGCGTTGAGGTCGGCTTTCGACAACTCAAGCGCTCCGTTCCCATCGAGACCCAGACCTTGCCAACCGAGGCGGGGCCACTGGTCGTTCCCACCCTGGATGAGATGCTGGGCATGAAGGCGTTTCTCGCTTACGACCGAAACGCCACCCGCGATTATCTCGACTTTGCCGCGCTGACCGAATGCGCCACTCCGCAGGCTGTGCAGGCCGCGCTGTTGAAACTCGACTCCCGTTACGGCACGCTTCAGACCGCCTCCGTCAGGCTGGAGGTCGCCAAAGCGCTCTGCGCGGCCGCGCCCTTCGACCTGGATGAATCCGAACTGCCCCGCTACAAGGGGCTCACCAAAAAATGGCATCGGTGGGAAACCACGCGCGCGATCTGCCAGCGCTTCGGCGTGCTCTTGGGTGAGGCGCTCGTCCATGGAGGGAATTGAGGCATGGAGCATCGCCATCTCAACACGCCGCACTGGTCCGCCGCCGCCATCGATTCCGCGCTCGAACGTGGCGGATTGCCTGAGTGGCGCGAACTTTTCGCCGCCGTGCGCGCTGACCCTGCGGTGGCGGAATTGGTTCTGCACGTCGTCCGCCAACGCTCCTTGGGCGGCGCCTCGATTCTTGCCAGCGCACTCGTGGAGCGATTGCGCCCCAGTTTGAGTGGATTGCGCGTGCCGCAACTTGAAAAACCGGACGAACCAGCGCTTGGCTTGGAACCGGTGGAATCTCCAAAACCACCCGAGGCTGCCTAACCAGTCGAAGCGTTACGGTGCTGCTGATCCAGGTGCGGCTCGACTTACGCAGCAATAGGCGTCCAACCGTGCTTAGGTCTTTCGGGCTCGCGATCCTCCAAATGAAGGGCTGATTTGGAAGCAAGATAAAATCTCGACAAATAGGCCGTTGGCTCAATTCCCGGCAAACGGTTTGACCGAACGGCGAAGTCGGCGCACCGAATTCGCGTTAATCTCCGAAAGATTTCCGAGTTTCCGCCGACGGTTTATTTCCCGCAAAACAGTCCGAACTTGCTGGCGCACGGGCGCGAAAGGTTCAAACGGAAGAG
>JBBRMO010000322.1:0-3016 GCA_038230815.1 Chthoniobacterales bacterium | reverse complement strand
GTCTCGACCTTCAATCTTGGATTCTGACGAAAAGTTTGCGCGGCGGCCGAAACCGCTTTTTGATCGCGTGGCGTAAAGGCGCGCAAGGCATGTTGCACGCGATTTCCAAGCTGCCCCAGAACGATGTCGGGGATATCGAGCGGATTCTGGCTGACGAAATAAACCCCGACGCCCTTCGAGCGAATCAATCGCACCATCTGTTCGATCTTTTGTTCCACCGCCGGTTCGATGTCGGTGAAGATCAGGTGCGCTTCATCGAAAAAGAAAACCAGTTTCGGTTTTTCTGGGTCGCCGATTTCTGGCAGACGCTCGAAAAGTTCGGAGAGAAGCCAAAGAAGAAACGTGGCGTATACCTTGGGCGACTGCTGCATCAGCTTTTCGGCGGCGAGGATATTCACGACGCCGCGGCCGCTCTGGGTCTGGATCAGATCGTCGAGATCGAGCGCGGGCTCGCCGAAGAATTTGTCAGCGCCCTGTGTTTCCAGCTCGAGCAAATTGCGCTGGATCGCGCCCGCGCTGGCGGCGGAGACGTTGCCGTACTGCGTTTTGAACTGATCGGCGTTATCCGCCACGTATTGCAGCATCGAGCGGAGATCCTTGAGATCGAGAAGGAGCAGACCGTTTTCGTCGGCGATGCGGAAGACCATGTTCAGCACGCCTTCCTGGGTATCGTTCAGGCTGAGGAGACGGCCGAGCAAGAGCGGACCCATCTCCGAAACCGTCGCGCGCACCGGGTGTCCGTTCTCGCCAAAAACATCCCAGAAAACAACCGGGCAGGCTTCGCCTTTGAAATCGGTCAGGCCGAGCTCTTTCGCGCGGGCGACGACCTTCGGGTTATTCCCGCCCACCTGACTCATTCCGGCGAGGTCGCCTTTCACATCGGCCATGAAAACGGGAACGCCGCGCGCACTGAAACTCTCGGCCAGCGTCTGCAAGGTAACGGTCTTGCCGGTACCGGTGGCGCCGGCAATAAGGCCGTGGCGGTTCGCCATGTTTGGCAGGAGATAAATTGGTTCGGCGCCTTGCGCGATGAAGATTGGATCATTCATAAGAAAGTGGGCATGTTGGCGAAATCGGCTGGACCTGTAAAGCTGTCGCAGGCAGGGACGCGTTTCCGACGCGTCCGACTTCTTCCAGACAAGCGCCGCTGCCTGAAAATAGTCGGACGCGTCGGAAACGCGTCCCTGTCTATTCCGTCGAGACGGTCTCCGCCCCGACCTCGACCAGCGAAGGATCGGGCGGCGTGATGTCGACCGGCGCAGGATCGATCGAAATGATGGCGAACCGGCGCGTTTCATCGTCGTCCGTGAGGGTCACGATTTCGCCGAGCCTGTGGCCAAGCAACGCCTGGCCGATCGCAGTCTGGTAGGAGATGATGCCGCGATCCGGATCGCCATCCCACGCGCCAAGAAGGGTGTAACTTTCTTCCTTTCCGGTATCGGAATCGCGGAGCCCGACAATCGTGCCGATCGAAACCTGCGACGTGTCCGGGCTTTCGAACGCAGTGCCCCGGGCGTTATGGAGCGCCGTCTCGAGCTCGGACTTGCGACGCATCAGGACGGCCTGCATTTCCTTCGCCGCCTTGAATTCGAAATTCTCCCGCAGATCGCCGTAGGAGCGCGCGACCCCGATCTCCTTGCTGTTCTCGGGAATCTTCTTGTTCACGAGCTCCTCGTATTCGGTTTTCCGCCTTTCGAGGCTGCTCCAGGAAACAACGAGTGCTTCGCGCTTCTCTTCCTTTTGTTCGCCGGTGATCACGCTCTCCAGCTTGGGATAAAGTTTGATGATTCGCGCCAGGAGCGAGCGCTTGGTCAGCTCGTCGAACACCGGGGTCAGCATGAGGCGGCGCATCGAATCGCGGGCCACGCCGATTTCGGCGCCGACAAACATGTCCGGAATCAGCTCTCGATCGTCGAGCAACAGGTCGCGAAGCTTACTCCCGCGGCTGTTCTCGTTATGTTGATCGCGCTCGAGCGCGGACAAGATCGCGGCGAGCAAATCGGGCATGACCAGACTGCGCCATTCGCCGACACGTTCCTTGCAGAGCCAGACAAGAATCTCGCTCGTTACGGAATGATCTCGAATACCTCGTTCCAAGAAAGCACGGAGCTCGTCCTGCTTTCCTTCCTCGGCGAAGACCCGCGGTAACTGCATGACGGCGCGCGCGTGATTACTCAGCATCAATTGCAAAGCGCGCGTCGTCCAGGTGGGGCCGACGGCCCCCGGCATCGCCTGTAAAACGCGCCGCTCCTTCGCGGCCGGAAGTTTCGGCAAAATCGTGAGCAACCGTGCCTGCTCGTCGGCGATCAATCGCGTCAGGGTCAGAGAAAGATTCGTGGTCTTCAGGTCGGGGCAGCGGGCGAGGAGATCGTCCCGCGCGATGACCAGTTCAAAAGTGAGCGGCGCGTTCAATCGCTGATTCCGCGCGGCGACGTTCTCGATTTCGGTCACGATCGGCTGCAGCTGCAGCTCCGGCTTGTCGAATTCGTGATAAAATTTTATGATCTGTTCCAGCGCGGCCACCTGTTCTTTCGGCTGCCGCGTTTGGTTGAAAAATTTGATCAGCTCGTCCGCCCGAGAGACCTTTTCGCCGCGAAGCTGGATCGGTTCGCTCTTTTTCGTCGGGATGGAAAAATATCCCTCTTTGTTCATGAGCTTTTTCGTCGAATCCCACCAGCGCTTCCATTCCGGTTCCGAAAAAAGATCCCCGACCAGCAGCTGGCTGATCTGCGTGACCGTGGCCGCGCCGCCCAGACTCTCGAGAACGTTCCGCATCAGCGCGACCGGATCCTTTTTCACCAGCGTTTTGATCCCGGGGAGATCGGTCGCTTTCTTCGCCAGAAAATGCGCGGGCGGGATCACGGTCAGGTTTTCCGCCGCGTAGGAGAGCTGCATGGGGTGCGCCTTTTTCCCCGGAAAATCGATCAGGACCTGATTGAGGAGGAGGTTCCATTCGGCCACGCGTCCAAATCCCCAGCTTTTATGCAGGCAAAATGTGCCCGGCTTGAGTTCTTGC
>JBBRMO010000321.1:0-3016 GCA_038230815.1 Chthoniobacterales bacterium | reverse complement strand
CTTCTGGGTGACCGCTTTACCCTCGAGACCTCCGATGCCGGTTTGCATGCCGTCGCCTGGTTCCGTTCGGAAAAGGATATTCCCGTCATTGAGAGTGCCGGACTCGAGCTCGGCGTGAAGATAAGTTTCCTCTCTTTTTTCTGTATCGACGCGAAACTTCCGCCGGCCCTGGTGCTCGGATTCGCAGCCTGGTCGCCAGCCCAAATTCGGGAAGGGCTGGCCCGCCTCGCGCGAGTCCTCGAAAAACAACCGGTCCCGGCTGAGCGCAGGTCACGCGCTCGGAAGGGGAGTCCACCTCGATAGCGCGAGGAATCAGTTCGCGCTCAGAGGGAAAGCCTCCGTGCTGCGCTTCGTTTGGAGGCGGAGCTGGCCGCACGCGGCGTCAATATCGTGGCCCTTTTCGCGGCGCAGCGTCGCGACCGTCCCATGCTCTCGCAGGATGGCGAGGAAAAGTTCCTGGCGCGTCCGCGACGGGCGCGACCAGTCGAGACCCTCGACCCTGTTATAAGGAATCAAATTCACTTTTGCCCCCAGCCGTCGGGCGTGAGCGGCGAGGAAGTGGGCCTGCTCGTCCGCGTCGTTTACGCCCGCGATCAAAATGTACTCGAAGTAGATGCGCTGTTTCTTGCGGCTCGCGTAGTAATCGCACGCCGCCAGAAGAGTCGTTAGGTCGTACTTGCGATTGACCGGCATGATCCGGTTTCGCACCTCGTCCGTCGCGCCATGGAGCGAAATCGCGAGCCGGCTTTGCAACGGTTCGTCGGCCAGTTTCCGAATCTGCGGCGCCAGTCCGCTGGTCGATACCGTGATATGGCGCGCGCCGATTTCCAGGCCCCAGGGAGCGTTGATGATTCGAATGGCCCGGACAACGTTTTCGAAGTTTGCCAGTGGTTCCCCCATCCCCATGAAGACGACATTGTCGATTCTTTCACCGCTCGCCTTTTCGACGGCGAGCAGTTGTTGCACGATCTCGCTCGCGTCAAGGTTGCGGGAAAATCCATCGAGGCCGCTCGCGCAGAATTTGCAGCCGTAAGCACAGCCTACCTGAGTGGAGACGCAGATGGTGCGGCGGTCCGAGGTCGAGCCATAGAGCGAAGGGGAGGCGGGGATCAGGACGGATTCGATCAGGTTTCCATCCGCCAGACGGAAGAGGAATTTGCGAGTGGTATCTTCTGAGCCGAGGACTCTGACAGTCTCGAGATTGCCGAAGGAAAACTCGCGGGCGAGCTGGTTGCGAAGATCGTGTGGAAGATCCGTCATCTCCTCGAACGAGATCACGCGCTTCTCGTAGAGCCAATCGGCGATCTGTTTTGCGCGATACGGGCGGTGATTCTGGGTAGCGAGGTGCGCCGCGATCTCTTCGAGAAAGAGGGATTGGATGGAGGGTTTGCCCGGCGGTTGCACGGGGGAGGTTACCCTAGGCTGAGAACTCATTCAAAGCGCCGGTCTTAAATGTGGTATGGACTCCGCGCTGTGGCGTCCGCGAAATAACGTCAACCCCGGGATGGTTAACGAACGGTGCAGCGCGCCGTCCCTACCATGGCAAGAATTCGTCTTGCCCCGCCGGGGGGGCGCGGCAGCTTGCGGCGATGTCGACACCGGCGGGAGAAAAAAATCGGACGTCGCTTGCCCTCGGGTGGGAAGCGGCCAGGGCGAATGCCATCCCTGCCTTCCTCCTTCAGGGCGCGATGCTGGCCGTCCTTATTTCCTATTACCTGAGCCCGGCGTGCGCGGATTTCCTCAATCGGCTGGCGCATTACAAAGAGCAGCACGGTCTTCTCTTCGTCGTCGTCGCGGCGGCCCTGGCGGGAGCCATCGTCCCGGAGCTTTTCGTGATCCTCTTTTTTCAACGAGGCCGGTTGCGGGCCCAGAATTTCCGCAACCTCGCCTTCACCGTCCCGACCTGGGCGGTGGACGGAATCCTCGTCGACCTGATGTATCGGATGAACTCGGTCTGGTTCGGCGACGTGGTGACCGTGCGGGTCGTCATCGCAAAAATCCTCGTCGACCAGCTCGGCTACAACCCGTTCTTCGCGGCGCCGGCCGAGGTACTCGTCTATGAATGGAAGAACGAAGGCTTCTCCTGGAGGTCGGTCCGGCGGGCGCTGACCTGGGCGCACTACCAGGACAAGATTGTGCCGACTTTGCTCGCCACCTGGGTGGTGTGGGGGCCGCTCATGGCAATCATTTATTCGCTGCCCTATCCGCTCCAGTTCCCGCTCTTCAGCATCGCGCTCACTTTTTGGGTCCTGCTCCTGACTTATATGACGAATCGCTTCGCGGAAAAAATCGAGACCGACGCCGCCCCGGCGCTTTCCATCGCAAAACCGTAGCGCGAAGTGGACGAACTCGTGGAAGCTGGCATCGTTGGCCTCCACCGATGAGATCGCACGAAATTTTCGAGAAAATGTCGCCCGCGCTCGCCGCGGAAATTTTCACTTTCCTCCAGACCGAGCAGAAGCCGGTTTACAAAGCCGCGATCCAGGGCCTCGCGAACCAGAGAAATTTGCGCGGCGTTTTTGTCGAGCGAAAACCGCCCGCCGAACGCTTCCCGTGGATGCAGGCAGCTTGCAGCCGCAAGATCAGCGACTCGCTGGCCGGCCATGTTTTGCAGGCCTGGTTGCTCGGCGCCAATAAGCAGATGCTCTGCGATTTTCTCGACGCGGTGGAAATCAAGCACGGCGAGGATGGAACCGTGGACGAACTTCCGTCCGCGCCGCCGAAAGAGAAAATCGCCGCAGCGGTGTCGGGACTTCTGGCAAAGTACCCGGTCGAAAGTGTGGCCGTGTATCTGCACGCTTTTCGCGATATGGACAGCACCGTCCAATGGCCCGCTTTGGATGAGATTCTGACCGAAGAGCCGAGGCTGAAATTGTAGGACTTTTAGTCCCGGTCATCTCGAGCGAAGTCGAGGGATCCCGTCGACGCACGTGACGTTATTCCACTGGATCCCGCGACTTCGCTCGGGACGACGCCGAATCACTCTGCGAAATGGAGTAGCGCTTCGTGGATCCCG
>JBBRMO010000320.1:0-3050 GCA_038230815.1 Chthoniobacterales bacterium | reverse complement strand
TTAATCACGCGACGGTAAAGATCGTTCAGATCCGAAGTCGCAAATCGTCCGCCTTCAAGGGGAACGAGCGGACGCAAATCCGGCGGGATCACGGGCAGAACATCGAGCACCATCCAATCGGGACGAGCATGCGAGGAGGCGAAGCCCTGGACCAATTTCAATCGCTTCGCCAGTTTCTTGCGAATCTGTTTGCTCTTCGTGTTCCCCATCTCCTCTTCCAGCTCTTTATTGAGCTTGTTGAGGTTGATCTCGGAGAGAAGTTTTTTCACCGCTTCCGCGCCCATTCCGGCGACGAAATCTTCGCCGTATTGTTCCTGCGCTTCGCGATACTCGACTTCGTTCAAGAGCTGAGTCTTGGTCAGCGGCGTCTTGCCCGGGTCGATGACGATGTAGTCCTCGTAATAGATCACGCGCTCGAGCTGCCGGGCGCTCATGTCGAGCATCAGCCCGAGGCGCGACGGCATGCATTTATAGAACCAGATGTGCGAGACCGGCACTGCCAGCTCAATGTGGCCCATCCGCTCCCGACGGACGCGGGCCAGAGTGACTTCCACGCCGCAACGGTCGCAGATCACGCCCTTATGCTTGATCCGCTTGTATTTTCCGCACGAGCATTCCCAGTCCCGGGTCGGCCCGAAAATCCGCTCGCAAAACAGACCGCCTTTTTCGGGCTTGAAGGTCCGGTAGTTGATGGTCTCCGGATTTTTCACTTCGCCCTTGCTCCACGACCGCATCGTGTCCGAAGAGGCGACGCCAATCGCCACCTGATCAAAGCCAACCGTGCGTTCTTCACCGACCAGTTCCCGCCAGGAATGTTCGTTCATTTAGTTTAAGAGATCCTTGTTTTGAAAAAAATTACGCTACGTTTTCCAGGAAATTGGTGGGGGCCTGGCCACCGACTTTTACGTCGAGACCTAACGACTGCATTTCCTTGATTAACACGTTGAAAGATTCCGGTGTGCCGGCCTCGAGCGAGTTGTCGCCCTTTACGATCGATTCGTAAATGCGCGTCCGCCCCTGGACGTCGTCCGACTTCACCGTCAGCAATTCCTGCAGAGTGTAAGCGGCGCCGTAGGCTTCGAGAGCCCAGACCTCCATTTCGCCGAAACGCTGGCCACCATATTGAGCCTTGCCGCCCAAAGGTTGCTGGGTGACGAGCGAATACGGACCGACTGCGCGCGCGTGAATCTTGTCCGCGACCAAGTGACCGAGCTTCATCATGTAGATGTAACCGACCACGACTTCCTGATCGAAGGTGTCGCCGGTGCGGCCGTCATAGAGTCGCGCCTTGCCAGTTTCCTGGACCCAGGTAAACCCGTCCTTCTTCTTCGCCTCGTTGAGGTATTCGCGGATTTTCGCTTCCGAAATTCCATCGAACACCGGCGTCGCGACCTTGAAGCCGAGCGCTTTCGCCGCCACCCCAAGGTGGGTTTCGAGAACCTGGCCGACGTTCATGCGGCTCGGCACGCCGAGCGGATTCAGCACGATCTCGACCGGGGTCCCGTCCGCCAGGAACGGCATGTCTTCTTCCGGCACGATCCGCGCCACCACGCCCTTGTTCCCGTGGCGTCCCGCCATCTTGTCGCCGACGCTTAATTTGCGTTTGCTGGCGATGAAAACCTTGACCTGCTTGATGATGCCGGGATCAATGTCGTCACCACTTTCGACGCGATCCATCGAGCGCTCCCGCTCGAGCTCGAGTTCGGCGAACTTGTGTTCGTAGGAAGCAATGATCTCCCGAATCTTGTTCCGGATTGGGCTCGGATCGATCTCGATGTGATCGTACACGGTCGCGAGCTTGCGGAGCAGAGTCTTCGTGATCTTCCGGTTTGCGGGAATGATGATCTCGCCGGTTTCGGCGTTCACTACATCGAGCGGGATCTTTTCGCCCAGGAGAATGTTCGAGAGCGAATCCGTAAGTTGCTCGGTCAGCTCTTCCTTCTTCTTCCGATTGTCTTCCGTGATCGTCTTGAGTTGCCGCTTCGTTTCGGAAGGCGTCAGCTTTTCGCGCGAAACTTCGTGGCGCGATGAAACCTTCACGTCCATCACGATGCCGTAGGTGCCTGACGGCACGGTCAGCGAAGTGTCCTTCACGTCGGCCGCCTTTTCACCAAAGATGGCTCGGAGCAGGCGCTCTTCCGGCGCCAGTTCGGTCTCGCTCTTTGGCGTGATCTTGCCGACGAGAATATCGCCCGGCTTCACTTCCGCCCCGACGCGCACCACGCCGTCCGGCCCGAGGTTGCGCAGCGCTTCCTCGCTGACATTCGGAATATCTCGCGTGATTTCTTCCGGGCCCAACTTGGTATCGCGCGCCCCGATCTCGAACTCATCAATGTGAATCGAGGTGTAAATGTCTTCCTTTACGACCTTCTCCGAGATCATGATGGCGTCTTCGAAGTTGTAGCCGTGCCACGGCATGAAGGCGACGAGGACGTTGCGTCCAAGGGCGAGCTCGCCCTGGTCCGTATTTGGCCCGTCCGCGATAACCTGGCCGCGCTTCACGTGCTGCCCCTTCTTCACGATCGGCTTCTGATTCACGCAGGTGCCCGCATTCGAGCGCATGAACTTCCGCAACTCGTAAACGTGAATCCCGGCTTCGATATCGGTCTTCAATTTTTTGCGGCCTTCGGGCATGTGCCCGTCCTTGGTAACGACGATTTGGTCGGCCGTGACCGACGCAACCTTGCCGGCCTCGGTGGAAATCAAAACCGCGTGCGAATCGCGCGCGACCTTTCCTTCCAGGCCGGTGCCCACCAGCGGCGATTCCGAGACGATCAGCGGCACGCCCTGGCGTTGCATGTTCGAGCCCATGAGGGCGCGGTTCGCGTCGTCATGTTCCAGGAACGGAATCAGACCGGCGGCGACAGAAACGAGCTGTTTCGGTGAAACATCCATGTAATGGACTTTCGAGGGCTCCACTTCTAAAAAGTCGCCGCGATAACGGACGGAAACCTTCTCCTGGGTGAGATGGCCCTTCGCGTCCATGGTCGCGTTGGCCTGCGCCACAAGGAAGTTTTCCTCGCGATCGCCGGTCAGATAGTCGACCTGCT
>JBBRMO010000319.1:0-3057 GCA_038230815.1 Chthoniobacterales bacterium | reverse complement strand
GGCGTCGACTTCGGATTTGCGATCGTCTGGATGGTTGCGGCTCGATCGTGGGCGCTGATTCCCGTCGTCACGCCGCGCGACGCGTCCACCGACACGGTAAAATCAGTGCGATACATTTCCCGGTTCTGCGCCACCATCCGCTGCAATCCAAGCTGCTCCGCCCGCTCATTGGCGATCGGCACACAGATCAACCCCCGCCCATGCATCGCCATGAAGTTGATCGCCTTCGGCGTCGCCTTCTCCGCTGCCATCACCAGGTCGCCTTCATTTTCCCGGTCCGCGTCGTCCGTCACGATCACGAGTTTGCCCTTGGCAATGTCGCTCACGACGTCGTCAATCGTGTCGAACTGAAACGCCTCGGAAGTTTTCGTGATCATGGGCCGGTAATGTTACGCTCGCAGGGACGGCGAGCAACTTCCCGGGCCGTGCTCGATGGCAGCGATTGAACTCGCCCCGAACTGCGAAAGCGACCTGGTTGAAAGGGAACTTCGAAATCGCCTTTCCGTAGTATTCACCGGAACGCAACTCAGCCCTAACCCGACGCCATGCCTGCTGCCGCCGTCCAGCAATTCATTCTCCTGCCACCCAGAGGCCTTTCGGCGGGTGAAGTGGTTCCATCCACCCCCTTTGTAAATTCCTTCCTTCTCTCACTCGAAGGCGTGCGTGCCGCCCTTCCGCGAC
Source organism: Chthoniobacterales bacterium (assembly GCA_038230815.1). GTDB lineage: Bacteria > Verrucomicrobiota > Verrucomicrobiia > Chthoniobacterales > UBA10450 > AV80. The sequence goes on along the minus strand of JBBRMO010000319.1, from coordinate 2,376 downwards.
ACCGCAAAGCGTTGGCCGCGGGCTTCAAGACTAAACTCAAAGTGATCGACTCCATCCGGGAAAACGGCGCGAAACTCGTGGAGATGTCGCCCGATGCTGTCTCCAGTCTGCAGGCCGAGCAGCCCGGGGTGCGAATCATCCCGGTGGTTTATTATTTTCCCGCCCGCGCCCCTCGGCCAATGCCTGAGTCTGCGCCGAAGGCGTCTGGCGCTGCCCTCAAGATTACTCTTCAGGTGGTATCGAAGGCGGACGGGAAGCCAGTGAGCGGCGCGAAGGTGGTGGCGTTCACCGATTTTGCGAACCGTCTCGGCGCGAGTGCCACAAGCAATAACAAAGGCATGGCCTCCCTGTCCCTCGGCGGGGCGAGCAAAAAAGTGGAACGACTTTATGTTTATTGCGAAAGCGGTTTCTGGAACGCGCTGAAGCGAAATGTCCTGCTCAAGACCGGCCACCAGATCGAGCTGCTTCCCATCGATCTCGGCTTTACCGATTGCCTCCGGCATTTCTATGCCGTTTCCCCGTTGAACGCCGGCCAGGGAATCACTGTCGGGGTCGTGGACACGGGCATTGGGCCGCACAGCGACCTCAAAGTGAGCGGAGGGGAGAACACTGTTGTCGGTGAAAATTCGAGCGACTTTGCCGACAACGGCGAAGGGCATGGAACTCACGTGGCCGGCATCATCGCGGCCCACGGGACCGCGCCCTCGGGCGTCCGGGGACTCGCCGCCGGAATCACGTTGCGCAGTTACCGGGTATTCGGAAAAGGAAAGGGCGGCGCCTCCAATTTCGCGATTGCGAAAGCGATCGATCACGCCGTAACCGATGGATGCGACTTGATAAACATGAGCCTGGGCGGCGGTGGAACCGACGAAGCGCTTCACTCGGCGATTGCCGGTGCGCGGGCGAAAGGTGCGCTCGTTATCGTGGCCTCTGGAAACGACGGGCGACAACCCGTTAGTTTTCCAGCCTCGGATTCACTGGCGTTGGCAGTATCCGCCCTCGGTCGGAAGGGAACTTTTCCCGCGGGCGTAACCGAATTGGGAGACGTGGCGTCTCCATTTGGCACGGATAAGGCGAATTTCATCGCGAAGTTTTCAAACGTGGGACCTGAGATCAGCCTGACTGGTCCGGGTGTCGGGATCATTTCAACTTTTCCGGGAGGAAAGTACGCGGTCATGGATGGGACCTCGATGGCTTGTCCAGCTGTGACGGGGGCGGCGGCGAAGCTCCTGGCGGCACAGCCAGCTCTCCTCGCCACGGCGCGCGATCAAACCCGGTCCGATAAGATGGCGCATGAGGTCTTGAAGGCGGCGGTATCGCTTGGATTTCCGCCGACTTTAGAGGGTCAGGGGTTGATCAAGATTTGAATCTTGGAGGCGGGGGCTTACGCTGGTGCGTGGAGCGCTTCATTCTGAGATTTGATGGAGAAGGCGATAAACCATCCGGCGATGTCGAACGAATCCGCTCCTCCCCAAATGTGAAGGTGGTTGACGATTCTTCCAAAATGATCCTGGTCGAGGCGCCTAGCGACAGCGTCACGAAACTGGCCGAGACGTTGCCTCAATGGAGTTTGTCACGGGAACGTTTTGTTCCGGTGCCCGACGTCCGGCCTCAACTCAGAGGATCCGCCTAGTGACAGGGAATCGGTGCTCCTGAATCTGAGGCTGACGCCAGGTGCGCCTTTTTGATTCTTCACTTCGGACTTGTCGCGATGATTGCTTCCGGCCGGTAGATGTCGCGATTGCTTCCCTGGAATTCCGCTTTGAGGCGAACTTTGAAATGGGCGAGGTCTACCAGGTCCCAGTGGGTAAAGGTCCACTGTTCCGCGCTCTTCGGTCCGTGCTCGAACCCAACGAGCAAGTGCACGGCGTCATCGCGCACTTTGTTGGTCGTGATTTTCGGTTCGAAGTAAAACGTCCGGAAACTGCTGTCGCGGCTGCCGGCCGCGTAGAGCTTCGGGTCGAGATAGAAGATGCGGTGGGTCGCGGTCTCGACCAGCCGGAGATCGGGATAGCCTGAGCGTTGGACACGATTTTCCAAAGTGCGGGGAAAATCACACGTGAGCCCCGGTGTCTGATTGAGCAGTTCGCGCAAGAGATCTTCGAAGTGGCTACTGGCCTCATTAATCCGCGCCAGACTGTGTACCGGACTGTCGGGCGCGTTCATTCGCTTCATCACTTCGCCTAGGACGTCACTGATCTGCCTGATCACGCGCCGGTCGCCTTCGTTTCTGGGATCGATCGCCAGAACGTGTTTTCCAGTCGCAGCGAAGACGACCTGGCTGAACGGTATTTCGCGCAGTTCCTGATCCTCGTGAAGGAGCCACGGAACCAATTGGTCGATCGGTGGCTTGCTGGCGTCCTGCGCCGAAACTGC
>JBBRMO010000318.1:0-3062 GCA_038230815.1 Chthoniobacterales bacterium | reverse complement strand
TCGAATTATCGCCAGGTCGGTCTCGGGATCAGTCCCGATCAGCCGCGCGGGAAAGACGCGCGAATCGTGCAGCGTTACTTCGAGTTCTCGCGCGCCGTGAACGACGTGGCTGTTGGAAAGAATGAATCCATCTCGCGCAATGATAAATCCCGATCCTCCGCCCGAACCGCGGTCGCCACTGAGGACGCGAATGTTTACCACCGTCGGCGCGACGCGATTGACGACGGCGGCGATCGTTTTCGAATAGGAATCGAGCAGTTGTTGATCGCTCTCTCCGGGAGGCGCGGCCGGCGCGGCCGGAAATTCACCGTCATCCAGCACCAACTCGGGAATAAATGAAGTCATGCGGTCCATTCGGGGAGGTTCGTTTTTAATGGTTGAAATCCGATCAGCCTTCATCCAATTGTAATTAAAACAATTACATTTAACGAAACGTGGTCAACCAGCAATTTACTTTCGCCGTTCACATCATGGCCGTGCTGGCTTTCTCGTCGGACGAAGTAATCGGTTCGCGGAGACTGGCCGCGAGCGTCAACACCAATCCCGTCGTCGTCCGTCGCCTCCTCCTCTCCCTCCGGGCCGCTCGACTGGTTGAGACTTTAGCCGGCAGACACGGAGGCGCCAGGTTGGGAAAAAATCCGAGCCGGATCTCGCTGATGAAAATTTACGATGCCGTCGAACCGCGTCCGGTGATTTCCGTAAACGGGCGGAAGGCCTTAAAACGGTGCCACGGGAGTTGTAACATGAAGCACGTCATGAGTTGCGTGGCCGACAGCACCGAACGAGCCGTTCGAAAGCACCTTCGTGGAATAACCCTGGCGCAACTCCTTCGCAGAATAAATACCCCGCGCTAAGTCCCTGGAACTTGTCGCAACCGCCTCGTCGGAATTGAGCTCGACCCTTCCATTCCGAATCCCGAACGAACGCTGCTCCGAAATTCCATCGATCTCGCATTCGCAGATGGCTTCCGTGTCATCATGCTCACCGGAGCGAGGCTCGCATTGGCCAGCGCGGTAATCGCCCTTGTCTTGATCAGAACTTCCGCGGAAACGACCGCGCCGAAGCAGCCGCTCAGGCCGCGGTCAACCCGGAGCGGATAACGGCGGAGATGAGGGCTGTCGCGATGGCCGTCTGGCTGCGGAGCAGGGCCAGTTGTTTTCGCGTCGTGCGAAAGGCCGCCCGGGTAAGGTTGCTCGCATCACGGGGATCGTCGGTCAGGCGGGCTGCGAAGCTATAAACCGCCGGATAATAACGCGCCACCAGGCTGTCAAATTGCGCGCCATCTTTTCTTGCAGGGTTGTTCATATCAATAGGTCGAACCGGAATGCTGTTTTCTTACAAAAAAGAACCCCGTTCGCGCAATCGAGTTGCGGCGGCGCAATCTTAATCCTTCCGCGTCACTCTCGACTCTTCGATTCCCTATTCCCCATTTCCCTTTTTCCCGCCTCAAGTTATCGTCCGCGCGATGAGATTTTTCCCCGTTCGGATTTGGCTCTTGCTGCTCGGGTCGACGCTCTCGGCGCTCGCCGGGAACAGCGTGGTTAATTTGTCCCACTACGACCTCATGCGGGTAGATTTCGAAGGCATGAAACGCGAGGGCGTTGTCGGCGTCATTCACGAAGCGACTTATCCGCGTTTCGATCGCGATTCGTATTATGGCACCCGTCAGAACATGGCTGCGCGGGCCGGCTTGCTCTGGGGCGCTTACCATTTTGCCGACGCGACCGATCCCGTTCGCCAGGCCGAGCATTTTCTCAGCGTCGTGCAATCGAGCTGGAGCGGGCCAGCCATCCAACCAAGCGGCGTCCTGCTTGTCCTCGATTTCGAAAAGAACGGGCATTATCCCGGCGGGACGATGCGCGCCGATCAGGCCGCGCGTTTTGTCGAACGGATTAAACAGCGGACCGGAAAATATCCCGGCGTCTACGGCAGCGAGAACCGTCTCCGCGCGGTGTTAAATGCCCCCGGGGTCAGCCGCGCCGATAAACAAGTCCTCGGGAATTGCTGGCTTTGGATCGCGAACTACCACTACCAGCCGACCGCCAGTTCGCCCTGGAGCAACTGGCATTTATGGCAATACACCGGCGACGGTAAATGCGACCTCCGTCCGCGCTCCGCCTACCCTGTGCGAGTCGCTAATATCGCCCGCGCCGAGCGCAACATGTTCCGCGGCAGCAACGAATCTCTCGCCGCCTGGTGGCAGGAGCACGCCTGGCTGCCAACGGAATAAAGGAAGGGACGTGTGACCTGTGAGTGACGAGCTTAGCCCGTCATCCCAAGCGAAGTCGAGGGATCCCGTCGTGCGGTAGTGGTAGAGTTTGAACCTCTACCGCTACCCGTCGTGCCACTTGCGGCCTCCCATTCGGCCACCGTTCCCCGACTCCTCACTTGTCACTCGTCCCGGCCTTCAACCGCATATGTCGCGCCGTTCGCTGGCGCAGCACCGCCAGGATCTCAGCGATTGTGCTAACCGCGATCTCCGCTGGAGAATCGGCCCCAATATCCAATCCGAGCGGCGCGTAAACGTTCGCCAATTTTTCTTCCGCGACCCCGCGCCCCCGAAGATATTCGAAGACGCGCAGGACCTTCCGCCGGCTTCCGATCATTCCGATATAGCCAGCGCCGGTCTGCTCAAGTGCACTACCCAAAGCGTCGCGATCGATCTCGTGATTCCGGCTCACGATGACAAGCGCCTCATCATTCTTCCACTGCCGTGACGCGATGAAATCTGCCGGCGAGGAGTCCGACACGCGGTCGACCGCGGACGGAAGATCGGTCATTAACTCAGAACGATCATCGATCACGCTGACGAAAAGACCGCACTCGGCCCCCAGCCGGGCGATCGCCTGGGAGCAATGGCCTGCCCCGATGAGATAGAGGGCTTCAGTCATGATCTGCGGTTCGATGAACACCGTCATCTCCCCTCCACAGATCGCACCGAAGGAATCAGCTTCCCCTTCGCGGAGCGGATAGGTTTTAAGCGATGGCCTATTCTCCCGCATGGTCGCCAGCGTCTCCGCGATCACCAGAGATTCGAACTTTCCGCCACCGATAGTTCCGCT
>JBBRMO010000317.1:0-3067 GCA_038230815.1 Chthoniobacterales bacterium | reverse complement strand
CCAACCAACAATCAATAACATCATACATTGTATGTCATGTATAATGTGTATCTTTGAGTTTGGGGACAAGTAGGCCTCGCATGTCCTACGAACAAAAACGACCTGGTCCGGAGATGAACGGAGAAATTCGCCAGCTTTGTGCGAGAAATTCTGTATCGAGGCCATACTTCGATGGGTTGCTCCTCTGCTATCATTTCACCAGTATAGGAACGAATTGCGTCCACGGGAAGGGCTCGCAAAGTGAAAGAGTTTTTAACGCCATGTGCGTATTCCGACGGTCGTCGACGTGACATCGATTGCCTTGCAAAATCGAAACTTGTGGGCATTCGTTGCGAAAAGCTTGCGAATTGTGGGCTGCCGAAAAGGCGAAACGGATGTCGCTTCTCCGAGCGTTTTTTCCGGATTGCGGAATCCCGCGACCGCGAATCGGGCGGTGCCGGGCTCGGCTTGAGCCTTTGCCGGGAAATCGCCTCCGCCACAGCGGCGGGCTCGAACTTCTTTCTTCGGATCGTTCCGACATGAGCTTTCCCGTGACCGTGCCGGCGGCCTAAGCGCAACATCCCGCGAGGCATTACATGTCAAAGCTGTCATGCGGAATCGTCGGGTGCCGACATCCTAAATCTGGTCTCCTCCCCGGAACCATGAGCCCCTCCCCCGGCCTAGCATCAACGTGGATTTTATGTCGTGCGCCACGCGATTTTTTCCAAGCGTCACGCTCACGTCATCTTGCCCGTGCAAGGATTGGTCCGTCGATGGACATTCGCTCCGTCGATAAAAACCCAAAACCACAAAACTAAATCAAGGAAATCACCATGATCTCGAAAAAACTCATTCCATCCTTCGCTGCCATCGTGCTCGTGGGCGGCCTCGGCATTCATTCCGTGAAAGCCGGCGAAGACGACCAGGCTAAGCTCACCGCCCAAGCCAAGGTCAGCAAAGACGCCGCCCTCGCGACCGCGCAGAAATCGGTCCCGGCCGGAACGATGAAGGAAGGCGAAATCGAAAACGAAGACGGCAAACTCATCTGGTCTTTCGCCTTCACGACTCCCGGCACCGCGGACACATCCGAAGTGAACATCGACGCGATGACGGGCAAGCAGGTCGGAGCCGTTGAAGTCGAGAAGGCCGGAAAGGTCGAAGCCGACGAAAAGGGCGGCAAGGAGGACAAGGACTAAGCTCCGGGCCTTTCGTCCTTTGCTTCCAGGCTCTGCCGCGCATATCCGCGCAGCGGGGCCTGCTTTCCTTCATGCCATGCGCGTTCTCCTGATCGAAGATTCCGATATTCTCCGGCGGTCGCTCCGCCGCGGGCTGCGGCATGCCGGGTTTGTGGTGGATACCGCCGGCGATGGCGAGGAAGGCCTTGCGGCCGCGGAGTTCGGGGAGCACGACGCCATCGTGCTCGACATCATGCTGCCGAAGCTTGACGGACTGGCTGTCTTAAAAAGGCTCCGCGACGCGGGAAGAAGGACGCACGTCCTGCTGCTGACGGCGAAGGACACCGTGGCTGATCGCGTCGAGGGTCTGCGACAGGGAGCGGATGACTATCTCGTCAAGCCGTTCGCGTTGGAGGAGCTGCTGGCCCGCATCGAGGCTCTCTGCCGTCGTTCCTATGGGGAAAAATCGGCGGCGCTCCGAATTGGTCCGCTGGAATTGGACCTTTCCAGTCACCGCCTCCAACGCGACGGCGTGGAAGTGGAATTGACGCCTCGCGAATGGCGGCTGCTGGAATATCTCGCGCTTCGCCGCGGCCAGGTCGTGGCCCGCGCGCAAATCGAGGCCCATATCTATGACGAATTGGTCGAACCAATGAGCAACGTCGTGGACGCAGCGGTCTATGGCCTGCGTCGGAAAATCGGCGCCGGCCTCATCCGAACTCGCCGCGGCCTGGGTTACGTCCTGGAGGCCGCTGGTCGATGAACTCGGTTCGCGGCCGACTGACTTCGAGACTCCTCGTTGGCGGAGCACTGCTCCTCGGGCTCACTGGTCTCGGCTTGCACTGGCAAATGCGGCGAGCGCTCACGTCCGAGTTCGACGCCGGTCTACGCGCGTCCGCGCAGTCGCTCGCCTCGATGGCCGAGCAGCGGGACGGCGGAATCCAGATGGAGTTTTCCGGCGAGAATATGCCGGGATTCGAACGCGCGGACGGGAATGAGTTCTTTGCGCTACGCGCCTCGGACGGCCGGAACGTCGAACGCTCTCGTTCCCTCGGCTCCATGACGCTCCCGATGCGCGCGGGACCGATCAATGCGATGTCGTTCTTCGACTTCACCCTTGCCGACGGACGCCGGATTCGTTGCGCCGGGCTTCGCTTCATCCCCCAGGCCGAGGATGACTCGCGATCGGAAATCCACAACGTTGAGTCTGTGCTGGTCGTGGGGCGGGACCGTTCGCAAATGGATCACACCCTCCAGATTCTCGCAGGCAGCCTTTTTGGCGTGGGGCTGGGCTCCCTCATCATGCTCGTCCTGCTGGTTCGCTGGAGCGTTCGGAACGCGCTCCGGCCTTTGGATCGGCTCGGCGGCAGCCTTGCCGCGATGAATGCGTCGTCGCTCGCCAGTCGCTTTTCCCCGAAGACGCTCCCAGAGGAGTTGCAGCCCATCGCGGTGCGTTTGAATGAGCTCTTCTCCCGCTTGGAAGGGGCCTTCGGCCGCGAACGCCGCTTCACGGCGAGCGTCTCCCATGAACTCCGCACTCCCCTCGCCGAATTGCGGACCTTGGCTGAAGTGAACTTGACCACGCCGGCCACGGACGCAGAGCGATTGGACTCCTGGCAAGATATTCTCGCCACCACCCGGCGGATGGAGTCGCTCGCGTTGCGCCTCCTCGAATTAACGCGGGTTGAAGACCCGGCGCACGCACTGCAACTCGAACCGGTCGATCTCTCGACGACGTTGGCGGCAGGCCTGCAGCCCTTCGCCACCTTGGCCGATCAGCGCGGCATCACTTGGAACCTCGACGTCGCCACCGGTCTGATCGTCGAGACGGATCGGACGCTTTTTGAGGTGGTGATCAGCAACCTCTGCGCGAACGCCGTGGAGCACGCCCCGCGCGGCACGCCGCTCTTCGT
>JBBRMO010000316.1:0-3068 GCA_038230815.1 Chthoniobacterales bacterium | reverse complement strand
TGTGTTGCTCATCGATCACCGCGAGTCCGAGATTCTGGAACGAAACTCCGTCGTAAAGTAGCGCATGCGTCCCCACGATGATGTGGGGGGCATCGCTCTTCGCCGGGGATCGCAGGCTGCCAGCCTGCTCTTCCCGGCAGCCTGCCGCGAAGTCCGGCTGCGCGCTCTTTGACGACCGCGCGTCCGTCTCCATCTCCTGCCACCAAACCCAGGGATAATTTACCCCAGAATTCACAACGCCAGCATCCCAGGGATTGCGCGCGATGTATTCAAATTTTTCCTGCAGATCACTCTCGGAGCGAATCAGTCGATCGAACGACTCTGTTTCCCAGACCGGCCCGGTAGTCTTCTCGAATTTGTTCACTCGATTCGCCGTGAAGGATTTGATGGCGCGCAGAATCTTCGACAGCGAAAAGAACACCGCGCTTCCCTCGTCGCTTTCTCGCTCAACCATGGGTTCGATCAGCATGTGCGCATGATCCGGCATCACGCACGCCGCGTAGAGCCCGTAACGATGATCCTTCCAACGAAGGATAGATTCGAGGACCGCTTCGCGAGCTCTAGTGGTCAAGACCCGGTGGTTTCGCGTGGACATCGTGATCATGTATTTTGCCCACGGGCGTTCAAAATGAGGGAGGCGCCGACGGTGATAGCGAGCTTCGCTAACTCCCGCAGATGTGTCCGGCAAGCTGCCGGACACTGCAGGCTGGCAGCCTGCGCTCCCCAGGGTTTGTTTCCGACCCGGAGCGAAAAGCGGCAACGATCCGGTATCCTCCTGCCGCGTGCTGGTTCGTAACGCCAACCGCACCCCCAGCGGCTCAAGCCAGCCACAAAGCACTGCGTAATGTTGTTCCGCGAGAATTTGCGTCGGCGCCATCAGCGCCGCCTGAGAGCCGGATTCCACGACCAGCAGAATGGCGGCAATCGCCACCACGGTCTTTCCCGAACCGACATCGCCCTGGAGCAAACGATTCATCGGGTGCTGGGAAGCGAGGTCTCTCCGTAATTCTTCGATGACTCGTTCCTGGGCGAGGGTCAGATCGAACGGTAATCCGCGCAGAAACCGCTCCATCAATTCGCCCTCCGCGGAATGCGCCTGGCCGGTTCGCAAGGTCGCTTCCGCCCGCCGCGATCCAATCACCAACTGCATTTCAAAAAACTCCGCAAACACGAGATGCTTGCGCGCCGCCTCGCATTGGCCGGTCGTCGTCGGGAAATGGATCTCGTGGAGGGCATGTTCCCGCGTTCCCAGATTCACGCCTTTCGGCAGGAGAGTTGGAACGGAGTCCGGCGCGAGGTTCTCCAGCACGTGGAAAATCATTCCGCGGAAGATGCGCTGCGAGAGTCCCTCAGTGGCCGGATAAATCGGAGTGATGCGGCGGAAATGGACCGACATCTCTTCGTCGTTCTCGATGACCTCAAATTCCGGATGCTCCATGCAGAGTCGCTTTGCGCGCAGACGCGGTTTACCAAAAACAACCACGCGCTGACCGGTGGCGATCATCTTCTGGACGTAGTGAAGATTGAACCAGCGAAGGACAATCGGTTGACTGAGCGCGTTTGAATTCGCTTCCTCCAAGGTCGCCTCGAAGATTTTTTTCCATCCTCCGAAACGAACGATCCGGGTTTTTACTACCTCGCCACAAACGCAAACCGGCGTTTCGCTTTCTTCGCGCGGAAAGACGGCAAACTGGGTCCGGTCCTCATAGCGCCGGGGATAATGAGTCAAGAGATCTTCGACGGTCTCGATCTCGAGCCGCCGGAGCGCGGTTAATTTCGGCCGTGGGATCCATTCCAGTTCGCTCAGCGCTTGCGAATACTCGATCATTCGTCGGAGACCGCGGCGCGGAGCGCCTCGACCTGAATTTGCAGCCGCATTTCGCCCTCGTACTCATCCGCGTTCACGCGAAACGCGATGTCCCATGGCGGCCTCGGCAGGGGCGCCAGGGCGCCATCAAAGAAGATTGCACGCCGGAACTGGCTCTCTTGGCGCAAACGCAAGGCGAGATGTTTTTCCTTCAGGACCTGAGGCTCGACGGCAGGCTCCACGCCGCGGGCGAAAAACAACGGCTGGTGATTGCCGCTGCCAAAAGGTTCGAGCGCCTGGTGCCAGCGGAGCAGGTCTCCGTTGAGCTGCGAAAAGCTAATCTCGTGGTCGAGGTACAATCGCGGCTGGAGATCTTCATCCGACAGACGTTCGCGTGACGTTTGCCGAAACGCATCCGCGAATCGGGCAAAGTTTTCCTCGCGAAGGACAAGTCCAGCCGCCATTTCGTGTCCGCCGAATTTCTCCACATGAGCAGCGCAACGGCCGAGAGCTTCGACGAGCGACAGGTCCTCAATGCTCCGGCCGCTCCCCTTTCCGAGCCCGGAGGAATCAAAGCCCACCAGGATCGTGGGCCGATGATATTTTCGCGCGAGCCGGGAGGCGACGATCCCGAGCACGCCGGGATGCCAGTCGCGCGAACCGAGCACGATCGCCGCATGGCGTGCCGGATCGAAACTTTTTTTCAAGGCGCGTTCTGCTTCGTCATAAATCTTTCGCTCGACCGCCTGCCGGTCGCGGTTTTGCGAATCGAGTAACGTGGCAAGCTCCCCGGCTTCCTTTTCATCCCTGGTGAGCAGGAGACGCAATGCTTTCTCCGCCGTGGCCAGTCGCCCGGCGGCATTGAGACGCGGCCCAAGACGAAACCCAATGTCCTGGGCAACGATTGGGGAACGGACCGCGGCGACCTCCATCAGCTTCCGCAGGCCCGGCCGCTTCGAACTCCCCAGGGCCCGCATGCCGCTCTGGACAAGAATGCGATTCTCTTTCTCCAAGGGCACAATGTCGGCGACGGTTCCGAGGGCGACCAGATCGAGGTTTGCCTTCAGGTCGAACCCGGAGGATGGGCGCGTTTTCATCAGCGCGTGGCAGAGTTTAAAGACAATTCCGACACTGCAAAGATAGTCGAACGGACAGCCCGTTTCCGCTTTTGGATTCACCACGGCGATACATTCCGGAAGAGCCAATTTCGGCTCGTGATGATCGAGAACGATGACATCGACCCCGCGGTCCTTGAGTGCCG
>JBBRMO010000315.1:0-3072 GCA_038230815.1 Chthoniobacterales bacterium | reverse complement strand
GGCCCCATACTCGCCAGCGTGCCTTTGGGTCAGGGCAGGAAAACTCCGTCGATTGCTCGACCGCTGGTTACTTCGGAGAGTTTTTACGAGCCTCTCCGAGCTCGTTTTCGTTTGGCGAGGAGTCTTTCGGAGGATGCGCTTTGCGCTCACCAGCGAACCGGTCTCTAATAACTAATACTCGGCGGCCGGAAAAGATTTGAAGTGTTTTTTCAAAGTTCTCTTTTCCGTCACTCGCTGCCCGATTACTATATACGCCAGGTCAGGGCAGTCTATACGGGCCGCAGAGAACATTATTTTCGATCAGCGTTTTTGTTTCGGCAACGCTGCAGACCACACCGACGAGCGCGCCAGCCCGTCGCCACTCTTCGAGGCGCTTGAGTTGCAACGGAGTAGGCCTCCCGCCGGGGCGTTTTACTTCGAGCTGGACACTGCGCCCCCGAAGGCACGCGTCGATGTCCGGTTCGCCGGCAAAGCCCATGCCGCCGCCCCAGCGTTTCCGGGCGAGACACTCCGGCAGGGAATTCAAGTACCTGAGGATCGCCTTTACGATCCCGCTCTCGTTTGTCATGCTGTTCGTCCCCCGAACTCAAGCGGCAGTGCCTTCTTGGGCTCCGCTTGCGCGGGATGTGTTTGCTCCCTTCGCACAGGGCGGCGATGCCGCCATTCTTCCCACGTCATCGGGCGCAGGCCTTCGTCATCAATGACCAGTGGCATCGACTGATGGCGAAGTACTTTCATCGCCGCGCGAATCTGCTCCAGATCGGTGCCCAGCGGGTACGCCAGCGCATAGTGACCCAGCGGGAGCCGAATAATCCGGATGTCCGCGGCATTCATCAGCCCGACCGCGGTCTTCAGATCGATGAGCTCCTGTTTGTGCTCGCGGACGAGTTCTTTGATCTCAGGAGAAGCGTCTTTGTCAATGCGCAGTTTCCCCTCTGAGTCGAGCCAGACGGAGACCTCGGCATCGTTCATCCTACCGACTATCTCTTCAATTTCCACGCTGCTCCTCGGTGATGGATTGGTGACGGGTGACGGATGGTGACGGGTTTTTGCATTTAGCTCTCGGGTGTGTGTGTGCGCGTGTGCGCCATGCGAGCAAAATAGAAAAATCCATCACCATCCATCACCCGTCACCTGGGTTTACTGAATCTAATGAAGTTAGGAAACCGAGGGTGACGGGTTGCATCAAACTTCCTCGCCGTCGTCGTCGCGACCGAAGCGTGTTTGCTGCGCTATCGGTTTTGCTCTGTTCGCCGTATCGTAGTGATCTTCGGCCAGCAATCCGACTCCGGAATAGAGAGCGCCGTGCTTGGTTTTCGTCTTGGCAAAGCTTCGCTCACTCATAAGCGACGCGAAGGTCTTGTGACTTGCCGGCGTCTCCCCATGCTCCTCCGCCCACGCTTTGTAAGACCGATAGAGTGCCAGCGACACCGCGCGCGCGTTCGGCGCACGCACGCATTTCTCTTCAAGGAACGCGGAGAAGGTGTCCTGCTCGGTCTCATATTCCCGGGTCGCGTTGATGACCTCGTCCGGCACCCCCAGCCCATCGCGTTGCCATTCGAGGCAACCTTCGAGCATCCAGTTCAGGATGCCGGGCAACTCAGCCTCAAACATGGCCATCGCTTCGTGGCGTTTCATCTGGCGTTCTTTGGGGATGGTGTAGTCGAAGGGAACCAGCTTCAGGCGCCGCCAGATGGCAGCGTCTCCGCGGATGACCGGTTTGTGGTTCGTCGCAAACCAGATCTTGAACGTCGGCATGAACTCGAAGAATTCGCCATGGAGAAAACGTGCCGCCATCCGGTCGCCGCCGGTCATTTCCTTGATCAGCGATTCCGCGAGCCGCACGCCGCGTTCGTTTTCGGCCGCCCACACGAACCTCGCGCCACGGAGACGGGCGATATCGTTCGGGATGCCGCCCTCGCGCTTCTTGAGGAACGTATCGACCGGAGTCCTCATAGCGTAATTGCCGAGGACCTTCTCGATCACTTCGAACATCGTGGATTTGCCGTTGTCTCCTCCGGGCCCGTAGAGGATAAACATGGCCTTATCGCTGGTGACACCGGTCATGCTGGAGCCGAAGCCGCGCTTCAGGAAGTCGATGAGGCTCTTCCGACCCAGCATGATCATGTCCAGGAACTCGAGCCACCTGGGGCAGCGCGCCGACGGATCGCAGGTGACTGGCGCCAGTTTCGTGATCATGTCTTTCGGGCTCGCCGGGCGCAGATTGCCGGTCCGAAGATCGAGGGTGCCGTTCCGGAGCGCGCAGAGCCAGTGATCGCCGTCAAATTGATCCGGATGCCGTGCGACGGACCGGTCCGATTTCGCGAGCGTCACCATGGCGTTCAGGGAGCGATGGGATTCGGACCTTACAACGTGGCTGAGAAACGCTTTCCGCTCTTCCTCGTCCTTGATCTTGTTCGCGATTGAATACAAGCTGCGAATCAGGTCGGCAGCGCGGGCGGATACCTCGAGCTTTTGATCTTCGGCCCACCGCGCGGTGTCCCATGTCAGCCAGCGGCTCCAGGCTTCGCAGTAAAGAACCGAGTCCCGATACCGGGCGACGAAACGGCGCGCATTTCCCAGATCGGTGAATTTCTCGATCTTTGTCGCAGCGGCTTCGATGGGTTTGGGTGGGGCCGGTTCGGGCGGCGGCTCGGCAGTCGGCGGAGCTTCCGGTTCCGCGAGTGGCTCGGCTCCTTCGATTCGTCCGATTGTGACCGGCGAATTGACGTTGCCGTGAAAAAGGCAACCGCCGCAGAATCGCTCGCCGCCGAGATCGGACTGAACGTAGCCGCACGTTACCGGCGCGACCTTGTCGCTCGATGACTGCTTCAGTTTTCGTGCAGTCTCGGAGCGCGAATACCTGGGATGTCCGTGACTGAGTTCATGCGCCCAGCGTTCCGGTTCTTCGCACCGCGCGACGACGGTCAGCATGCGGTACCACTCCGGTTCGGGGAGCGACTTCGCATCGTCCCGGCAGTGCCGCATCCAGGCGCAGCCCTCAAGAATCGGAGGCAATTTCGCCGGCGGCAGGTCCAATGGCAGCGGAGTGACCCGGACGCCCTCACCCGG
>JBBRMO010000314.1:0-3074 GCA_038230815.1 Chthoniobacterales bacterium | reverse complement strand
CCCGCTCAAGATTTCGATCTGCAGTATCTTCATCGTCTGCGGCCTGACCGCCGGCACCTGGTATTACATCACGCCGAAGTATACCCGCATCGGTTATCAGCCCATCCAGCCGGTGCCGTTCCCCCATGATATTCACGTTTCTCAGCTCGGAATGGATTGCCGGTATTGCCACAGCTTCGTCGATGTCGCCGCCCACTCGAATCTGCCCAATACCCAGACCTGCATGAACTGCCATACCCAGGTCCAGAAAGACAATCCGAAGCTGGAACCGGTGCGGGCGAGCTGGAAGACCGGGCAGCCGGTCGAGTGGGTGCAAATCCATCGGACTCCCGATTACGTCTATTATAATCACGCCGCGCATGTGAACCGCGGGATCAGTTGCGCCAGCTGCCACGGCCAGGTCAATCACATGTCGGTGGTCCGGCAGACCAAGCCCCACAGCATGGCGTGGTGCCTCGAATGCCATCGGCACCCGGAAAATTTCCTGCGCCCCGAAAACCAGATCACGAATCTTGATTGGAAGCCCGATTGGGAAAAACCGGCCGACTTCGTCGCGAAATATGGCCAGCCGAAGGACGCGGCCGACGATTGGTCGAAGAGGGATAAACTGACGCAACGGGAAATCGGTCAGACCTTAAAGGAACGCTGGAACATTCAACCGCCGCTAACTTGCCAGGGGTGCCACCGATGAAGCGCGTTTTTGAGCATCCGCCGGGAGAGCTGACAGGAAAGCGCTATTGGCGCAGCCTCGGCGAGCTCAGCGACACGCCGGAATTTCGCGGCTGGCTCGAGCGGGAATTTCCGGCGGGCGCCGCCCAGCTTGAAGGCGACGAATGGTCGCGCCGCGGATTTCTGAAATTGATGGGCGCTTCGATGGCGCTGGCCGGATTCGGCCTGACGAGCTGTCGCCGGCCTGAAGCGCATCTCGTTCCTTTCACCAAAAGCGTCGAATGGACGATTCCGGGCAAATTTTTGTATTACGCGACCGCGATGCCGCGTCGCACGGGCGCGCTTCCCTTGATTGCTGCGACGGTCGACGGACGTCCGATCAAACTGGAAGGCAACCCGCTCCATCCCGCGAGCGGCGGTGCGACCGATGCGTTTGCGCAGGCCTCACTCCTGGATCTCTACGATCCCGCGCGCTCGAAACGTTTCGCGCAGACCAAAGAAAAAGAGGAGGAGAAAGGGAAGAAAACGATCGCTTTCGAGACCCGCGAACGGGTCGCTTTCGAAAAATATCTCGCCGAGCTCCGCACCAGGATCGCCGCGGACGGCGGCGCCGGGCTCGCTTTCCTCGTCGAGGAACTCCATTCGCCGACGCGCGAACGTTTGCGCGCCGAACTCCAGAAAACCTACCCGAAAATGCGGTGGTGTGTTTACGATCCGCTCCTGACCGAGGCGCAGAGTTTCGCGACCCAGTTGAGTTTCGGAGATAACGCACGGCTTGTCCCCCGCTTCGAACGGGCCGACATCGTGCTCGCGCTCGACAGTGATTTTCTCGATTGCGGCGAAGGCGATGTCTCCGGAGTCCGCGCGTTTTCATCGCGTCGCCGTGTAGGTGAAGCGAAGGGGGTAATGAACCGGCTCTATGTGGTGGAGAACCGGTTCACTCTCACGGGAGCGATGGCCGACCACCGGATGCGTTGTCCGGCCAGTCAGATTCCCGCTTTCACCCGCGCCCTGGCCGGTAAAATCGCAGTCGCGACCAAGGATCAGGGCCTCGCTTCCACCATCGCAACCCTCACGGAACCGGTGAACGCGATGCAGTTCGACGACGCCTGGGTGACCGAATGCGCCAACGATCTGATGGCGAAACCGGGCGCGAGCGTTGTGGTCGCCGGCCCGCACCAGCCGGTGGTAGTCCAGTTGATGGTTTACGCAATCAACTCGGCGCTGAAGAATATCGGCGCCACGCTGATCATTCGTGAGTTCGTCCGCGCGCCGAAGACCAACAGCATCCTCCAACTGGCCGGCGAGATGAATTCAGGCCGGATCAAACAGCTTTTCATTTTTGGCGGCGACCCGGTTTACAACGCGCCGAAAGGAATCACGATCGACAAGGACACGAAAGCACCGGTCGATTGGCCCGAGCTCCAGAAAAAAGTGCCCGATGTGGTGCGTCTCGGTTATTACGAAGATGCGACTTCGGAGATGAGTGCCTGGCATGTGCCGGCTGCGCACTACCTTGAAGCGTGGGGGGACGGACTGACCAACGACGGCGCCTACCTTGCGATCCAGCCGATGATCCTGCCGCTCTTCGGCGGCATGTCGGAGATCGAACTGATGAACGCCCTCCTCGGCGCGGCGAAGATCGACGGTCCGGAATTAGTTCAGGAAACTTTTCGCGCCAGCGCGCCTCCTGGAGATTTCCAGACGGCGTGGTCGCAACTGTTGCGGGACGGATTTGCGACCCATGTCGTGCTTAAGGAGAAACCGCCCACGTTCAATTCGAACAACGCCGGCGGTGTCGCTCATACCCTCTGGGCCACAGCACCGAATCCGACGCTCGACGCTCCCGAGATCGTGCTGACCCGCAGCTACGCGATGGACGACGGCCGTTACATCAACAACGGCTGGCTCCAGGAATTGCCGGACCCGATCACGAAACTAACGTGGGACAACGCCGCCTTAATGAGCCCGGTGATGGCGAAGCACCTCGGGGTGGAGACCGGCGATCTGGTCAACGTGGCCGTGACCGAAACGACCAAGGATGCGAACCAGAAATCGATCCGGCGGGAACTGGTCATCGCAGCCCTCATCTCACCGGGACACGCAGACAACTCGATCTCGATCGCCCTGGGTTACGGGCGCAAGAAGACCGGGCCCATCGGCGAAGAAGCAGGCTTCAACGGTTATCTCCTCCGGACGAGCTCGAATCCGCATTATCTCGCGGTCGATAGCAAGACGATCGAGGCGATCACCGTGACGACGGCGCCGACCCCGGTTGAAAACAAAGCGGCCAGTCCCACTGCGTCGCCCGCTGCGAAGGCAACGCCGAAAGTTCGGCTTCATACCCTCGGCAACTACGCCCTTTCGATCACGCAGGACCATTGGAGCATCGAAGGTCGCGGTCT
>JBBRMO010000313.1:0-3075 GCA_038230815.1 Chthoniobacterales bacterium | reverse complement strand
CATTATTATTATCATTATCACCAACGAAGCTCGTTAAGCTCCCCTTGATAAGGCCAATCCTCAATCCGAGAGACAAGCCTGGCTCGCACCGGATTTGCGACTACGTATTCCCACTTCTCGTCGTAACTCTCGCCGCGACGTAATTGAGTGTCCCAAAAATGCCGCTGCCAGACAGGCGAATCGCAACGGTGTGGCCACTGCCGGGCGGACTCCGATTTCCAGAAGTTCGCCCACTTCATCAGCGGCTCTGCTGTCTGCAAGGCGGGCGCACAAAACAAGTGCAGATGGTCCGGCATGAGGACATAGCGTCCTACCAGCCAGCTATCGGCCGCCCTCCAGCGTCCACAAGCGTCGCGTGCGCGGCAGCATCAGCCAGGATTCTTTTCCGATGTTTTGTGATAACGGTCACGACGAGGATGACCGGAGCATTAAACTCTTCGTGCACCGGCTGGTGCGCCGGATGTTTCCGACCGTCGGATACCGACATGCTATGGGGAATCATTCTGGGTGATCGCGATTTTGGAGGAATGATCGTCGTGTCGTCCAGAAGAAATGGGCTCGAAGGGACGACCTGCTGTCATCCCAAGAATAGTGGGACGGGACGGAGCCCATCCCTCCAACCATGAAAAGAAGGGACGATTAATGTGTCCGCCATTGGGCGGACTGGTCGTGACGAGGCGCTACCTTCTGTGT
The DNA here is from genome assembly GCA_038230815.1 of Chthoniobacterales bacterium. Classification (GTDB taxonomy): domain Bacteria; phylum Verrucomicrobiota; class Verrucomicrobiia; order Chthoniobacterales; family UBA10450; genus AV80. The sequence goes on along the minus strand of JBBRMO010000313.1, from coordinate 2,382 downwards.
AAAATTCCCCGGCTAGACCGTCCCAATCCCTTGGTGAAGATTGCGTCGTGATAAATTCGGAACGACCCACTCAGCCCCGCCGCCGGGGGAAGCTCATTCTGGTTCTCGCGGCTGTGCTCCTGCTCCTCCTCTACGCAGCTTCGCCCTACTATTCGATCTGGCGTTTTGGCGAAGCGTTGCGCACCCACGACGTGGACCAGATCTCCGCGCGCGTCGATTTCGATGCGGTCCGCGGGTCGCTCAAGCAACAGATTCGAGATCATTTCCTCGGGGTCCTCGAGAAAAAGAAAAAGAAAAACCGGCTCGCCGAATTTCTTCTGTCGTCCGAAAAGAGCCCGCTCGACCAGCTTATCGACGCTTACGTCACGCCGGAAGGACTCGCCGACATAATCGCCGATCCGGCGTCGATCAAGAACGCCAGCTCGCTTTCATCGCTTCCCGGCGTCGGCGAATCGCCCAAACCAATCGACTGGTCGAAAGCGCAGCACGCCTTCTTCACCAGCCCCCGCGATTTCGCCGTGGACCGCGAAGGAATCAAATTGCGTTTCCGCTGCACCGGTCTCGGCTGGAAACTGCACGCGATCGATCTGCAGCTCTGAGAAAAAGCTGAAACGCTGAAAAACTGAAAAACTGAAATGGCCCGGGAAGGCGAGTGACGAGTGACCCACCACGGCGGGTTCGTCCATAACGCGAACATGTGACGAACTGGGTGGGCTGTCCGCTGCGCCGTAGGCATTCTTGAATGTGGGAGCGTACGCGCCTCGCGTGCTCGTGCCGGCGCCCTCGCCCGCATGACCTTTCATCAGAAAAGAAAGAAGAGCTTCTGTATTAGTTCAGGAGGATTTGAACAGAAGATAGCGAAGAGAGAGAGAGAGAGAGTCTCTGTAGTGGCAGGCGTGTCGCCTGCGGGGGAGAAAGCTTTGCAGGCGATACGCCTGCCGCTACAGGTTTCGAACGGCCGGAATCTACGCCCGATTCGCGATCAAACCGCGAATCCGCCGCCGTTGCGTAAATCCGATCGCCGCAAGCGCCAGCGCCGCGCCGATCCAGGTGCCTGGCTCGGGAATCGCGGTGGGAATGACTTCGCCGTCGAGATCCGGCCCGAAAATCCCTGTTCCTAGGAAGGTAGTGCCGGAATCAGAATAGAAACTAATTTGATTCAGCTGGGCAGCGGTCAACCCGGTGGCGTCGCTGCCGAAGTATAGTTGATCAGTCCCGTTGCCTGTCATCGCGTTGCCGCTCCAATTGTAGATGCTCAGCGTTGTCGCCGCTGTCCAAGTGGATCCGCTGCTATTGGCGAAGGCGAGGATGCTCGCCCCATTTCCCAAGTCGATGATCGAGTTCGCTTGGAGCGTTAACGCACCGATGCCGGGGGTGTTATTGTTCGTGCCATGTTCCGAAAGACCACCGGTATTAAACGTTCCGCCATTGAGCGTCATCGTCGCAGCGTCTCTGATCCGATCGTTACTAGGGTTAGTAACACCCGGCACAAGGAGCAAGGTGCCGCCCGAGCTCACCGTGATGCCGCTCGTCCCGGCAAGTCTGGGAGTTGTCGTGTTATTATTGTCGATTGCCAGGGTTCCACCGCTGACCGCCGTCGTACCCGTGTAAGTGTTCGCGCCCGACAATGTCCAAGTGCCGATTCCGGTTTTACTCAGATTCGTGTTATTCGTTCCGGTTAGATTATCAACGATCGCGCCGCGAACGATATTGCCGGTGGAATCACCGCGGAGAGTCAACGTCTTCGTTCCAGCTCCGCTTGCTGTGAAGTCCGCCGACAAGACAAGGCCGCCGGTCGCGCCTGTCGTGTCGATGATTGCGCCACCGGTCGTTCCGTTAAGGTTAAATACCTTATTGGTCGTTTCACCTGCGCCGGTATACATCAGAGTTGCCCCATTGGTGAGGTTGCCGATGTTTATGCCACCTGTTCCTAGATTTCCGCTCGCGCCAGCGTTGCCAAGGCTTGAAACAACGAACGTACCAGCGCCGATCGTGGTTCCGCCGCTGTAGGTACTGTTCCCGGTTAGAATCAAAGTGCCGTTCCCGTTACCCAATCTCGACAGGCTGAAGCCCATGCCACCGTCTCCAATCGCGCCACCAACAGTCAGGGTCGATGTGTTACCCGTTAGATTGGTGATTGTTCGATTTGCAGTTAATGTTACTGCACCGGTTCCCAAATCGAGATTGTTTGTTCCGCTGCCACCAAGAAAGGTAAAATCACCACCCCAAATTTGGGCGTTATTGTTACTTAATGTAACCGCTGCACCACTCGTGTTGTTGATGGTTGTGCCTGCATTAATCGTAAATGTGCCGGTGCCGGGAGCGGAGGCGCTGTTGATACCGAGTGTGCCGGCCGAAAGCGACAGACCACCCCCAAAGGTG
>JBBRMO010000312.1:0-3077 GCA_038230815.1 Chthoniobacterales bacterium | reverse complement strand
GCCCAGTGTCGCCGCTTCGGTAAGAACGCGCGTCGTGTCCTGGAACGAAGCCGCCGAGATAAAGCTGTCGGTCTCCAGCGAAGCCTTGGTGATCCCGAGCAGAACCGGGGTCGCTTCCGCGGGCTTGCCGCCCTGCTCCACGACCTTCGTGTTCTCTGCCTCGAAATCGAGCCGGTCAACCTGGTCGCCCCAGAGGAGCGAAGTGTCACCCGGATCCGTGATCTTCACCTTGCGCAACATCTGGCGCACAATGATCTCGATGTGCTTGTCGTTAATCTCCACACCCTGGAGGCGATAAACTTCCTGCACCTCGTTCACGAGATGTTCCTGTAAATCCTGCGGCCCGCAGACCTCGAGAATTTCGTGCGGCACGACCGGACCTTCAGTGAGCTGCTGGCCCTTCTTCACGAAGTCACCCTTGAAGACGATGATGTGTTTCGTCAGCGAAATCAGATGTTCTTCTTCCGTGCCCGTCTCGGGATCCGTCAGAATCAGTTTCCGTTTTCCGCGAACCGTTCCGCCCATTTCGACGATGCCGTCGATCTTGGCAATCTCCGCCGCGTCTTTCGGTCGGCGCGCCTCGAAGAGTTCGGCCACCCGCGGCAGACCGCCGGTGATGTCCTTCGTCTTCGCGATCTTTCGAGGAGTCTTGGCCAGCAACGCACCGGCCCGAATCTTCTGGCCTTCCTCGACGACCACGTGCGCTCCCGCGGGAATCGAATAGCTCGCGAGCACTTCCTTTTTGTCCCCGACGACGACGATCTGCGGATGTAAATCTTCCTTGTGCTCGATAATGACCGTGCCCATCAGGCCGGTCGCTTCGTCGACGTCGCGCTTGATTGTCACACCCGCGATCATGTCGCGGAATTCGATCTTACCGGTCTTATCGGTCAAAATCGGAACGTTGTACGGGTCCCATTGCACAAACGTCTCGCCTTTTTTCACCTGGGCGCCATCCGGTTTCGAAATGACGGACCCGATCACGACGTTGAAGCGATCCAGCTCGCGGCCTTCGGCATTGTGCACGCCGATCGAACCGTTCTTGTTCAGAACGATCCAGCTCCCGTCGAGTGCCTGCACCGTTCGGAGGTCGTTGAATTGGAGAGCGCCGTCGTTCTTTGCCTTGATGATCGGTTGTTTGAAGGTCTGACTCGCGGTGCCGCCGATGTGGAACGTTCGCATCGTCAGCTGCGTGCCGGGCTCGCCGATGGACTGGGCGGCGATAATGCCGACCGCCTCGCCGAGTTTCACAAATTGTCCGGTGGCCAGGTTACGTCCGTAGCACTGCGCGCAAACGCCGCGACCGGTTTCGCAGGTTAGAACCGAGCGAATCTTGAGGCTTTCCACGCCGATCTTCTCGATGGCGGCCGCGGTTGGCTCATCGATGAGCTGGTTCGCCTTGATCACCTTTTTCTTCGTAACCGGATCCGCGATCGTTTCGCAACTGACGCGACCAACGATTCGAGTCGAAAGATCGACGACTTCTTCGTCGCCTTCGTAAATCGATTTCACCGTAATGCCGTTCACCGTCCCGCAATCCATTTCGTTGATGATCACGTCCTGCGACGCGTCCACCAGTTTGCGGGTGAGGTAACCGGAGTCCGCCGTCTTCAACGCGGTATCGGCCAGACCCTTCCGGGCGCCGTGCGTCGAGATGAAATATTCGAGAACGCTCAAGCCTTCCCGGAAATTCGACGTGATCGGCCGCTCGATGATTTCACCCGAGGGCTTCGCCATCAATCCGCGCATGCCGGCAAGCTGTTTCACCTGCTGGCGGTTGCCGCGCGCGCCGGAGTCCACCATGAGGAACACCGGGTTCAATTCCTTGCGACCCTCGTTATGCTCGAGGGTGCGGAACATGACGTTCGAAATTTCGTCGCCGGCGTGAGTCCAGATGTCGATGATCTTATTGTAACGCTCGCCATCCGTGATGATGCCCTTGCGATACTGCTGTTCGACGGTCTTGATCGATTTGTAAGCGTTCTGGAGTTCGGTCTCTTTTTCCTTCGGAATGATCATATCGGAAATTCCGATGGAAATTCCCGCCTTGGTCGCTTCCGCGAAGCCGAGTTCCTTCAAGCGATCGAGCGTCTCGACCGTGCCGTTTTGGCCGGCGACCTGATAACAGCGCCAGATGATGTCGCTGAGCTTTTTCTTGCCGGCGGGTTTGTTGAAAAATCCCAACTTGACCGGCCAGATGGCGTTGAAGATGACCCGGCCTGCGGTCGTTTCCATAACCCGATCGGTGGCGTTGCCGTAAATGGTCTCCAGGCCAACGTCCGGGTTCTTGTAGCGAATCCGGTCATGGGTTTTGACTTTGCCGTCGGCCATGGCGAATTCCACCTCGGTCGCGTTCGCGAACAGAGGCAACCGCGATTCTTTTTCCGAGCCGGCAGCGCGCCGCGGATTCTGCGTCAGATAATAACAGCCGAGCGTGATGTCCTGCGACGGCGTTGTGATTGGCTTCCCGCTCGAAGGCGAGAAAATGTTGTTCGGGGCGAGCATGAGCATCCGCGCTTCCATCTGCGCCTCGACGGAGAGAGGCACATGGACCGCCATCTGGTCGCCATCGAAGTCCGCGTTATAAGCGGTGCAAACGAGAGGATGAATCCGGATCGCTTCGCCTTCGATGAGCTGCGGCTCGAAAGCCTGGATCGAAAGTCGATGCAGGGTCGGGGCGCGGTTCAGGAGGACCGGGTGGCCCTTTGTCACTTCTTCGAGAATGTCCCAGACTTCGGGAGTCTGGCGTTCGATCATCTTCTTGGCGCTGCGGACCGTGTGGACGTAACCGAGGTCTTTCAGCCGGCGAATGATGAATGGCTCGAACAAGACGAGCGCCATCTTCTTGGGCAAACCGCACTGGTTCAGTTTTAATTCCGGTCCGATGACGATGACGGAACGACCCGAATAATCGACGCGCTTGCCGAGCAGGTTCTGGCGGAACCGTCCGCCCTTACCCTTGAGCATGTCGCTGAGCGATTTCAACGGACGATTCCCGGCGCCGGTCACGGCGCGACCGTGACGGCCGTTGTCGAAGAGGGCGTCGACTGCTTCTTGAAGCATGCGCTTCTCATTTC
>JBBRMO010000311.1:0-3104 GCA_038230815.1 Chthoniobacterales bacterium | reverse complement strand
CATGATTGCGCCTGTTTCGGCAAGGAGTGCACCCCGGAGACTCCGCTGGGCGCAACAATGGTTTCCGCGGAAGGAGCCTGCGCCGCCTACTACGCCTACGGTCGTCATTTGGAAGTCTCGAAAAATGGAGGTCGGAGTTCCAGCGACGCCGATCGTATCGCCCTCGCTGCGGAAGTAGCGTCGCCATGAACCAGGGGCTCGCAGGAGCTCACCCCTCCACGGATAAATCAGCCGAGAGCTTTCGGGAAAAGATTCTCCGCAAAGCGGGCGAGAGCATCGAGATGAAGGAGAAATTCTTCATCAAATACGCGGACCAGATCGACGCCCTGAGCCGTGAGATGGCGGCACGGTTCGCGCGCGGGAACAAGCTCCTCACCATGGGCAACGGCGGCAGCTTATGCGATGCCCTCCATTTCGCGGTCGAGTTCACCCACCCCATCATCGAAAAACGCGCCGCTTTTCCCGCGATCTCACTCATGACCGATATCGCCACCATGACGGCCATCGGAAACGACGCCGATTTCTCGCGCATCTTCGTCGATCAATTGCGCCTGCTCGGCCAACCCGGAGACATGGCGCTGGCAGTCAGCACCAGCGGCAAATCGCCAAACCTCATTTACGCGCTCGAAGAAGCTCGCCGGAGAGACATCCTCACCATCGCGTGGTCGGGCAAAGATGGCGGACGCTTTCCAGAACTGGCTGATTACTCCTTCATCGTCCCCTCCTTCAGCGTTCATCGCATCCAGGAAGTGCACGCAACGCTCGTGCACGTTCTGTGGGACTTGATCCACATCGCAGCTGGAGCGGAAGATGTGATTTGAATGACGAAGGAATGTCGAATTCTGAATGATGAAAACCGTATGGATCGCCAGCGGGTTTAGGTTTCGTCATTGGTCATTGTTTCGGGTTTCGTCATTCGTCATTCGTCATTAGTTTCCGTTATGGACGATGCCACGCTCCTCGGCGCTTCCTGTCCGATCCCGATCACGAACTACACCGAGATCGTCCTGGCCCACGGCAGCGGCGGCAAGCTCAGCCATCAGCTCATGGAGAAAATGGTGCTGCCGCAGTTCCGGAACGAACTCCTCGAGCCGCTTCATGACGGCGCAATCTTTTCCATCGGCGGTCAGCGCGTCGCATTCAGCACCGATTCTTATGTAGTCAGCCCGATCTTTTTCCCGGGAGGCGATATCGGCAAACTCGCGGTCCACGGAACGGTCAACGACCTGGCCATGTGCGGGGCGCGTCCCCTCTATCTCTCAGTCGGATTCATTCTCGAGGAAGGAACCCCGATGGAGGACTTTTGGCGGGTCGTCCAATCGATGCGCCAGGCTGCGGACGCCGCCGGCGTTAAACTTGTAACCGGCGACACAAAAGTCGTGGATCGCGGCAAGGCCGACAAGATTTTCATTAACACCGCCGGCATCGGGGTCGTGCGGGAGGGAGTCGATATTCATCCCGCTCGCGCTCAAATCGGGGACAGGATCATCATCAGCGGGTCGATTGCCGTCCATGGGATCGCAATCATGTCCGTGCGGGAGGGATTGGAATTCGAAACCGAAATCGCCAGCGATACGGCGCCGTTGAATGGTCTGGTCGAGGCGATGTTCGCTGCCAGCAGGAATATTCACGTCCTGCGTGATCCGACTCGTGGCGGTGTCACCAGCGCTCTGAGTGAAATCGCGCAGACGGCCCAGGTCGGTATCCTCCTGGAGGAAGCACGAATCCCGATCGACGAAGAAGTGAAAGGCGCATGTGAGATCCTTGGGCTCGATCCGCTCTACGTGGCGAATGAAGGGAAACTCATCGCGATCGTTCCCCCCGGTGACGCGGAGACGGTTCTCGCCGCGATGCAGGCCCATCCTCTCGGGAAGAACGCGGCTCTCATCGGCGAAGTTCGTGGGGATCACCCCGGCTTCGTCCTGATGAACACTCGGGTTGGAGGCACGCGGGTGGTGGACATGCTTTCCGGCGAACAACTTCCCCGAATTTGTTGACCCCGGTCGGCAGACCGGAACCGGCGCAACCTGGATAGGAATTCCCCCGCCTCCGTCAGGAAGCGGGCGTCGCGCTCGAAGACAGGCTCTCTAATTTCTCGACAATCGTTTTCTTGGCTGCGGCGCCGACAATCTGATCTCGGAGTTGGCCCTTGTTGAAGAAAAGCAACGTGGGAACGCCCCGAATCCCAAATCGTGCCTGCAACGCAGGATCATCAGCGATGTTCACCTTCGCGATTCGGAACCGATCGCCGTTTTCCTTCGCGATCTCATCGAGGAGCGGCCCAATCATCTTGCAGGGGCCGCACCAGGGCGCCCAGAAATCCACCACGACCGGAATCGGCGACTGGATAACGGCCCGTTCGAAGCTGGCTTCGTTAATATTGATTGGTTCTTTCATGATTTTTCCCGGTTTGGTTTCTCGTGACGTTCAGTTTTTGGCGGCGCCAATTCCCGCGGCATGACCAGCCGGAAGAGCTTTTCCTTTCCGCGCAGGAACATGATCGGAGAGGGAACGCCTATTTCAGAGGCGACGAGATTCTTGTGCAGATCGTCAATCGTCGCGACCGGACGGCCTTTAAAACCAACGATGGTGTCGCCCTTCTCCAAACCAGTTAGAGCCGCGGGACTCCCTGGTTCTACTTCCATGATGAGGACTCCGCGGTCGTTAGGCAGTTTATGGAACCGAACGACCCGGGGATGCAACGGCACGTTCTGGCCGGCCACGCCGATAGAGCTCCGCCGGATGTGGCCATCCTTGATCAACCAGGCCGCCACAAAATGCGCGGTGTTGCTCGCGATGGCGAAGCAGATTCCCTGCGCGGGCAGGATCACGGCCGTATTCACGCCGATGACTTCACCGGCACTGTTCAAAAGCGGGCCCCCTGAATTCCCGGGATTCAACGCCGCATCTGTCTGGACGATCTCGTCCATTAAACGCCCCGACTCTGCCCGCATGGAACGTCCGAGGGCGCTGACGATTCCCGCGGTCACCGTCTGCTGAAAGCCATAGGGCGAACCCACGGCCACCGCGATCTGGCCGACCCGAATCTTGGAGGAGTCGGCAAAACGCGCGTGCTGAATGTCGGGCGCGTCGACTCGAATTAT
>JBBRMO010000310.1:0-3105 GCA_038230815.1 Chthoniobacterales bacterium | reverse complement strand
CGAGCGGTTTAACGCCGACTTTTCGTCGGAAAAATACGCAGCGCTCGTGCGTTGCGCGAATGAAACCGAGAAATGGCCGGCGGATTTTCGCGTCTCGGAGACGCCGATCTTTCTCACTGACGAGTTCACCGATGACGTAACCCGCGCCGCGAATGAGATCGTGGCTCTTGTCCGCACGCCCGAGTTCGCGCAGCATTCCTCTTCGGCGATTCCAGCGAGGTTGGAGGTCCCTGGTGAATCGGCCCACCCCAATTTCCTCGTTGTCGATTTTGGGATTTGCACCGAGGGCGGCCGGCTCGTGCCGCGCCTGATCGAGCTCCAGGCGTTTCCGAGCCTCTTCGGGTTTCAGCTCCTGATCCTGCATTGTTACCGGGCGGCGTATCCGGCGATCCCGCGCGATTGGACCTCCTCGTTCGGGGGAATCAAGGACGACGCCTACATTGAAATCCTGCGCCGGACAATTATCGGCGACGCGAAACCGGAAAATGTGATCCTGCTCGAGATCGAGCCGGAGAAACAGAAGACACGGATCGACTTCGCGGCCACGGAAACCTTGCTCGGTATTCGTGCGGTTTGCCTGACGAAACTTAGAAAACGCGGCCGGGAATTGTTTTACGATCGCGACGGCGCCGAGAGGCGGGTCGAGCGGATTTATAACCGCGTCATCTTCGACGAATTGATCCGCCGGCCCGATCTCGATCTGCCCTTTCGTTTTCAGGACGATCTCGATGTCCAATGGGTGGGCCATCCCAACTGGTATTTTCGGATCAGCAAACATTCGTTGCCCTGGTTGAAAACCGGACAGACGTCCCCCGCGTATTTTGCGGATGAATTCCCGGCCGGCGAACAAATCGCCGACTACGTCTTGAAGCCGCTCTATTCCTTCGCCGGCCTCGGGGTGGAGATGGAACCTACCTGGGAAAAATTGTCCGCGATCGATAACCCGCACGACTGGATCTTGCAGAGGAAGGTTCAGTATGCGGAGTGTGTGGCCACGCCGGAGGGCCCGAAATCAAAAGCGGAAATCCGCATGATGTTTGTCTGGCCGGACGACGACCCCGCGCCGGTTTTGGTGAATAATTTGGTCCGAATGAGCCAGGGCAAAATGATGGGCGTCAATTTCAACAAGGAGAAGACCTGGGTCGGCTCCAGCATCGCGCTTCATTCCCGCTGATGACACGCTCTCGGACGGCGCAGCGCGCCATCCTTACCCATTCAATTCTGCGTTCGTTTCCGCGAAGGCGTTGACCGCGAATTCGAGATCTTCTCGTGAATGCGCCGCGGAAACCTGGGTGCGCACCCGCGCCGTGCCATGCGGGACCACCGGATAGAAAAAGCCGATGACGTAGACGCCTTTATCGAGCATCCGGGTTGCAAATTTCTGGGAGAGCGCGGCATCTCCAAGCATGATCGGAACAATGGGATGCGTGCCGGGTTTGATCGTCAGGCCTCTCTCGGTCAGAGCGGACCGAAAGTAGTTTGTGTTCTCTTCGAGCTTGTCGCGCAGTTCGGTCGATTCGCTCAGGAGACCGAGCGCCTTGATCGTGGCCGCAACGATGTGGGGCGCGACGCTGTTGGAAAAAAGATAAGGCCGCGAGCGCTGGCGCAAGAGCTCGACAATCCGTTTGCGCGCGCTCGTGAATCCGCCGCTCGCACCGCCGAGCGCTTTGCCGAGCGTGCCGGTGATGATGTCGATCCGGCCCATCACGCCGCGATATTCGTGCGTGCCTCGCCCGGTCGAGCCGAGGAAGCCCGTCGCATGCGCGTCGTCGATCATCGTAAGCGCCTGATATTTTTCGGCCAGATCGCAAATCGCGCCCAGTTCCGCGATCGTGCCGTCCATCGAGAAACAGCCGTCCGTCGCAATCAGGCGAAGCCGCGCCTCTTTCGCCTCGACCAATTTTGCCTCGAGATCAGCCATGTCGTTATGCTTGTAGCGATGGCGTTGCGCCTTGCAGAGCCGGACGCCGTCGATGATCGAAGCGTGATTCAGCTCGTCGGAAATGACTGCGTCCTCGGGACCGAGCAGCGTTTCAAACAAACCGCCGTTGGCGTCGAACGCGGATGGGTAAAGAATCGTGTCTTCGGTGCCGAGAAATCGCGTCAACGCATCTTCGAGATCTTTATGGATGTCCTGGGTGCCGCAAATGAACCGGACCGACGCCATCCCAAAGCCGTGGGTGTCGAGCGCTTCCTTCGCGGCGGCGATAAGCGCCGGGTGATGGGCGAGCCCAAGATAATTGTTCGCGCACATGTTGAGCACCTGCTGGCCGCCGGCGATCCCGATCTTCGCGTCCTGCGGAGAAGTGATGATGCGTTCCGTTTTGTAAAGGCCTTGCGATCTGATTTCCGCGAGCGTGTTGGCGAGTCGTTGATCAAATTCCGCGAGCATGATTCACAATAAGCAGATCGTTGTTCGATCGCCAAAGTTAAACGAAGATTCGGCCCGCGCAGTTCGTTGCTTTGTTATCCCGAGCCGCGCAGACAGTGGGGGAGCTCACCGCCGCGCCAGGCGCTCTCGCGAAAGCTCGGACGTGATTTACGTTTGCCCGAGAGGCTCCGCGGAAGCGATCAGCTCGGATCACACCGCTATCTAGTTGTTCCGGCCTGAATAATCGTTAAAAAATACTCTTGCATGTGGTTGTGAATAACTGGTAATAACCAACGCGATTGCGTAACCGGGACTATTTCCTTCTTTTCTGCGCCGCGGTTTGCGCGCTCTTTCTGAGCGCGTGCGAGACCACCTCCACCTCTCGCCCCAGAACGTCGGCCCTTCCGAAATACGAACCGGCGCTGGCCAGGCGCGATTTTCAAAATGTGCGGACCACGGCGTACACCCACACCGAATCGGACCACCTCCCCTACGGAAGCCACAATGCCCTCGGAGGTCAGCTCCATGCCGCCACCGGCGCGATTCGTCGCGCGGAATACACCCCGCGTGCGGTCACGGCGAACACCGACGATGTCGCGGATTATCGCCGCGCTTCGTATTCTGGAGCGGCGCTGCAGAAGTTTTCGCTGAAAGAGACGAAAACGACGAATCTCGTGAAAACAAAGCACGGCACAAAGAGGGTGGTGGTCTCGAGCAAGCCGCAGATTGGCAGT
>JBBRMO010000309.1:0-3127 GCA_038230815.1 Chthoniobacterales bacterium | reverse complement strand
GATCATCTCCTTGAACATCATTCCTATATCGCAATGCAGCCATGTATCGCGGCTGTCGATATAGGAAAAAGAAATGTTCGCCCGTCATTTCGGTTCACTGTTATCGGGCGGAATCCGCCGCGCCTCGAGGCTGATCACTCATGGCCTGGTTCAGCCCATCTTTCTCGACGCTTGAACGCTGGCCGGACGAGGACATCGCCACGAGGAATCCCAGCAACCCGCCATAAAGAGCACCGCGCCACCAGGTGGAAGTGAGCGGACACGCGCCGGAGGTGCATTGGCCAAAGTAACCGAGCGCCGCGCCGATGGCGCCGCCGATCAGGACTGCCGCCAGGAACGGCCAATAAGGAGTGATATTTACGAATTTCATAATGTGAGCGATGATTGGGGTAATCTTTCGTTGAAATACTATATCACGATATAGTAATATAACTCCTGCGCAAGAGTTGGTCATGCCGCGCCAGACAAAACCACGGAAAATATCTGAACAGGGCCTCCAGCTCGTGGCCCGCCGCTTCAAAGTCTTGAGCGAGCCAGCCCGGCTCAAATTGTTGATGGCTTTGGAAGAGGGGGAACGTCACGTCACTGCGTTAATCGAGCTGACAGGACTCACCCAGGGCAACGTCTCGAAACACCTCGGTATCCTGATGGGCGAAGGCATGGTCGATCGGCGCAAGCAGGGATTGAACGCCTTCTACTTCATCTCTGACCCGCAAATCATTGAGCTGTGCGAGCTGATGTGTTCCAAGCTCGAAAAGGAGTTTACCCGAAAGTCGACCCATTTTCGCTGAAGCCTGGCGCAGCTCCAGAGCGTTCAGGAGGCACTCCCGTGCGTTCCAAGAGTTGCGGCGGCTCGCCTCGCCGTTCCGTCTTTTAATGAAATTACGCTGATCGAATCGGTGTTTCCTGCCTGTCTCCGACACGGCACAGATCGGTGGCGTATTCATGGCCGTTGCAAAATACCTTGCTCAATTATGCCGCCGACGAGGAGAACGCCTTGTGGACGCAACAGAGGCTGGCGCCGTTTGTCCAGGCGCTGGCTCGTGTCTGCCATCAGGAGGGCGCCGATTTGAACCTCATCGCCCATTCGATGGGTGCACGCGCGCTCGTCCGTTCGCTGGCCTACCTCGCGAACGCGTGTCAGAAGGAGGGGCGGAGCGAACCACTGCCCGCACACGTCATCCTGCTTGCGCCAGATATTGGCAAGAGCCTCTTCGATCAATATGTGCAGCGCTTTCTGCCGCTGATCCATCACCTCACGATCTATGTCTCGAGCAAGGACCGGGCGCTCGGACTTTCCAGTCTGCTTCACGGTGGCCACGGTCGGGTGGGCCTGATCGCGTCCACCGTTCTTGCGGCGCTGGAGTTAACCGGCTTGCACAGCGACGATCATCGGGAACTGGGCTACGTCGTGCAGGAGCAGGGCCACAGCAAAGCCGACATGATCGATGTGAGCCGCTCGATCGCCGGTCAATTTGGGCATAGCTATGAGGATCCGGAGTTCATTCGCGATCTGCGCGAGCCGATCGATCACGACACGCCTGCCGGGGTAGGCGCGCGCGCAAATCTTCAGCGGCGTGAGGTGACGAGCGGATTGTTCCGAAATTTGGCGGCGCTAAGCTACTCTCAACTGCAAGGCCGATAGCGCGCTTCGCCTCATTTGTGCTCGCGGATAATCGTCACCGGGGTCCCCCGCCGCAGGAGCATGAGCAGCTCGGTGAGATCATCCTTCAACATGGCGATGCCGCGCGGCGGGATGTCGGGATCAGGCGAAGGAGTGGCTGACTCCGCCGGCGCGGCGCCCTCCCGCTTCTCTCCCTCGGAAATTTCCACGGCCTCACTTTCCACCCCGTTTTCCTCAGAGACGCCGTACAAAATATAACCACTTCGGGCAAGGTGGACCCACGGCGTGGCTTTATCGATTTCCGGCGAGGCCGGCGAGATTCGTTCTCCATCCTTCCAAAAGAAAGTCCCGCTGACCTTGGTCGATAACCGGGGCTGACTCGAACGGGGCAAGTCGATTGCCTTCATTGGATATTGCTTAAAGAATCCGTCGCCGTGATGCACGACCACGCGTTCGTTAGGCAAGTCGATCGTGAGGGTGAACTCCCCGTCCGGCACGACCAGCCGATCGCCCGGATGGATGAGAGTGGAGCCGAGATCGTTCGCGCGCATGATCATTTCCGGGGTGGAGTTGAGCTTGTGCGCAATCCGGGCGAGCGAATCGCCGTGTTCAACCGTGTATTCCGTCTTTCCGTAAAGACTCTTGTTCGAAAAAAAGAGCTCAGTATTGATTGTGCCTAACAAGTCCCGCGCGGTCTGTGCCTCCTCGGCCTGCGGGTAAATGCGGAGCTGATCGAGAAGTAATTTCTGCGCCTCCTGCAGTTTGCCGCCAGCCTGAAGCTGCTGCGCTTTTTCTACCGCGAGGCTGATGGGAGCGCGATATTTTTGCGGCGTCTTCCCGGCGACGGAGGAACTCGGGCGCTGCCTTTCAAAACCGGCCGGAAAACGAACAATGCGCGTGAAATACCCGGCGGCGTAGCCGATCACAAGGGCCAGCGTGACAACGATGATTGCCTGGGATTTGCTCACGCTTAGCAGACAACGAAAAGCGGTCTTCGGCGAGGAGCAATCGCGAGGATCACTTCGCTTCGGCTAACCGTATCCATGCAGTTGAGTTCAGCGGGCAGGCGCGACCGCCGGGCGCCGCTGGATAACGAATTTGTAATGGCGACGAAATGAAATGGAAAGAGAGGCCGGATAAGTGATGCTATGAAAATAAACAAAAACTGGACAGTTATGCTCGCCGCCATCGCTCTCGTTGGCCTACCGACTTCAACTCTGCTCGCGGAAAAGCCGGACTCGCAGTTGCTGAAAGAAGCGAAGATCACTCAGGCCGAGGCTGAGAAGACGGCGCTCGTGAAGGTCCCGAACGGGAAGGTCAAGTCCGCCGAACTGGAGAATGAAGGGGGCGCGCTGGTCTGGTCGTTCGACATTTCCAAGCCGAACTCGAAGGACATCGCGGAAGTCTTGGTCGACGCCAAAACGGGCAAGATCGTGAAGATGGAAAACGAAAACCCGAAGCAGCAGGCCAACGAAGCGGCGGCGGACAAGAAAGCGAAGAAGT
>JBBRMO010000308.1:0-3135 GCA_038230815.1 Chthoniobacterales bacterium | reverse complement strand
GGAAGAGGGGAGTAAACGACTGTGATTCTGCCGGGAGCTCCGTGAGCTGGTGGAGAATTTCCTGCTGCGAGGCCGTGCGCGGCGCTTGCGAGGGCGCGGTAGTCGGCGCCTTCGAGGCCGGCGCTGTTGTCGCGCTGGGCGGGGCGCCTCCTTCCACCCGAACGGGAATCGGTTCCGCGCGCAGCGTCACGTACTGTTCTTTCGCGGGGTCGAAGTAAGTAAACAGCTGCGCGGGGATCTTCTCCTTGCGCTCGTTCGCGCTCAGGACCGTCTCGAACGTTTTTGTCCCGCTGATTCCGATGTCGTCATCCTGCTTGAAATCAGCCGATGGCGGATATTTGTGCCACCCTTGTTCATCCTCGAAGGCGGGCGCCGTGACGCGATCAAAATTCCCCCGGCCCGTGATGGTCGCTGTGACGGTGAACGGGTCGCCGACTTGCGCAGTCTTCGGCTTGGCTACGGTCTCAAGCGAAAAATTCCCGACCGCTCCGCCGAACTCAGCGGGGGCACCCGGTGGCAATGATTTCACATCGAGGACTGTTGGTTCGCTTTTTATCTTTATTTCCTGTGGCGTGCTCGGCGCAAACGAAGGGTCGCGGAAAAAATTGTCCATGAACGGATCGTTCATGTCGAAGAGGTCGCGGGGCATCGTTTGACTGCGCGAATTCGGGCGCGGGATGCGGACCACGGCGTCCACCTGGACAGGTCCCACCTCGATCTTGCCGCTCCGGGCCGGCGAGAGCGCGGTCTTAAAGGTGAAGACCTGATAGGTTCTGCCGTTGATCGTTTCGATGGTCTGCCGCGGCTCGCGCATTTTTTGCGCGGTAAATCCCTGGCCGGTAATTTCGGCGCCGTTGCCGAGTGATTCCACCGGCGTGCGAACGTTGAACCCAACCCGCACCACGGCGGGGATCATCTCGCCGACGTAGGCATTCGTTTTACTCAGGCTGAGCTCGACGAAAGCGATCTTGGTCGGGTCGATTGACGTAGACGATTTCGATCGCGGTGATTGCGCCGTCGCCGAGTCCGCCGCCACCTGCAAGGTGAGTTCCGGCGTTCGCAACGCGCTGCCGCCGGCTTCGACTCTTTGGGGCGGAATCTTGAACGTCCCCGCCTTGAGCGGCATCACGGAGTAATTGTAAATGTAGCTGTAGGTAAATTGGAAGTTGCGGCCCTCCAGGAGCTGGGATTGGCCGCTGAAGCGAATGTCCAACCCGTCGACGGCAATTCCGCCCGGAGGTTTCGCGCTCGCCGAACCCGTTATTTTTATCTGGAACTGGACCGGCTGCCCGACGGTGGTGTTCGAATTGCTCAGCACCGCGGTCCCATCTGCGCCTGCCGCCCAGGAATGGTGGGCCAGGAGGAAAGCGAAAAGGGCCGCGAGGGCCGCGCGCGGGAAATTGGCCGATCGAAATGAAAGTGTCTGAAACATCGGACGGGACCGGTTGCTACCAGTCCTTATAGACATGCCGGGCCGCCTTGCGTTCATCAAGCAACACCCGCTGCTCTTCGTCCTTCATCGACTGCAAGAGGAGCTGCGCTTGTTTCTCGCTCATTTGGCCTTCCTTTTCCGGCTCTGCTTCGACGGCCTGCGCATCCGGCGGCGTTTCTTTTGATTTGTCTTCGCCCGCCGCCTTTAGATCGCCCGCCAGTTTTTTGCCCGGCGACGACCCTGGGCTTGCGCTCGGCGAACCCTCAGGCTGCGGCCCTTCGCCGGGACCAGGCGAGGGAGAAGCCGACGGGCTTCCCTCCTCGGTCGGAGACGGGGAGGCCGACGCGTCCGGTTCGCTTTTCGCGGGCTGTTGTTTGTCCTGCTTCTTGTCCGCGCCATTTCCTTTGTCGGCTGAAGGAGAGGGCGATGAACCGGGCTGATTCTCCTGCTTCTGGTCGCCCGGAGAAGGACTGGGGGATTCGCCGGGCTTCGGTTCCTGCTTCTGATTCTTGTCGTTTTTGGCTTGTTGCTGTTGCTGGTCTTTGCCGCTGGATTGCTGCTGCTGATCCTTGTCGTTCTTCTGTTGCTGATCTTTCTGCTGTTGGTCTTTTTGCGGTTGATCTTTTTGTTGCTGATCCTTTTGCTGCTGGTCCTTCTGGTCCTGTTTCTTGTCTTTATCGGATTTGGGTGGAGGCGTTGGCTTCTTCTTCGGGTTCTGCATCAAGCGCTCAATTTTATTCTTTACCTCTTCCAGGTTCGCCCTGGCTCGTTCGTCGTTCGGATCGAGCTTCAGCGCCTCTTCGTAATGCGATTGGGCGTTGTGGAGATCGCCGAGGGCCTTTTCGTTCGTTTCGGCGCGGTCGGCGCGTTCTTCAAGCGTTCGCCCAATGTTGTAATGGCTCTTTTCCTGGAGCGATTTATCCGGGGAGAGGAGGGAGCGGCTGAACCACTCCAGCGCCTGGTTGTAGTTTCCCAGTTTGTAGGCTGCGGTTCCGGCGTCGAATTCGATTCTGTCCGCAGCGTGAGTGTTCGGATGTTCCTTTAAGGTCTTCTCAAACTGCTGATAGGCCTCAGTATAATTGTCGTTGCGGTAAGCGTCGAGGCCAGGAGCCGCCGCCAGACAGTTGCCCGCAAGCAACAATAGCCCCATGGCTGCCGTCGCTGCCGCGCGCCTGACGACGACGGGTCGAGCCGGCGCGGCGCGGCCTCGTTCGC
The DNA here is from genome assembly GCA_038230815.1 of Chthoniobacterales bacterium. GTDB lineage: Bacteria > Verrucomicrobiota > Verrucomicrobiia > Chthoniobacterales > UBA10450 > AV80. The sequence goes on along the minus strand of JBBRMO010000308.1, from coordinate 488 downwards.
GCTTGCGTTCGCGAAGAAGAAAGGCTGCGCTGAAAACCAAAAACGCCGCTCCCAGCGGCCACTGGTAGCGCTCGATCGGCCGGCGCGACATTCGATCGTCGATGTCGCCCGCTTGCATCCGGGCGAGGCCCTCACTAAACAGTTGCTTCATTGAACGCGGTCCATCTTCCAGGTGAATGTAAAACCCGCCCGTTGTCTCCGCGATTTCTTTCAGGCGTTTTTCGTCCAACTTCGATTTTACCACCTGTCCGTTACTGTCTTTGACGAACGCCGTCCCGCCGCCTTCACCGCTGAGAGGAATAAGCGAGCCTTCCGGTGTGCCTACCCCGACCGCGAAAATTCGCACGCCCGCGTCGGCGGCGGCTTTCGCCGTCTTGATGGCGTCGCCGCTTAGCTCTTCTCCATCGGTAAAGATAATCAGGGCGCGATTGCCAATGGCGCTTTTCCCGTAGGTCTGCACTGCCAGATCGATGGCTGCCGAAATATTC
>JBBRMO010000307.1:0-3139 GCA_038230815.1 Chthoniobacterales bacterium | reverse complement strand
GCCCGCGGCGTGGACATGTTCGATTGCGTCCTGCCCACCCGTCTGGCTCGCACCGCCACGGCGTTCACCGCCGGCGGGACGTTGAATTTAAAAAACGCGGAGTTCACTTCGCAAACTGGACCCGTGGAAGAAGGCTGTGCCTGCGATGCGTGTAACGGGTATTCGCGCGCCTACATCCGCCATCTCCTCAAGTCGGAAGAGATTCTGGGGCTGCGACTGCTCAGCATCCATAACCTTCATTTCTACCTCGATCTAATGACGAGGGCGCGCCGGGCAATTGAAAAAGGAACCTTCGCAGAATTCCGGGCGCAATTTGTCGGCGGCTATCAGACGCGCGCGGCAGGGTTGGAGCCGGATCGTTGATCCCGGCTCCAGAAATCAGTTCTGAGCGCCGTCGTCGCGGGTGAAACTGCTCAGTTTCTTTTCGCGCCGGGTAAGCGCGAGTTTGAGGTCGAGCTCCCGCTGGATGCCGCGGGCCCAGGCTTCGGACGATTCACTATTATAATGAATGCCGTCGCCGCCGGTCTTACCCGTGACGTAATGAGTCACGTTTCGGGAATCGATGATGTCGAAGTTTTTCCGAATCGCCGCGCGCCGGAGGACCTGATGGACCCTGCCCTGCGTTTTCCGGAGCCGCGCGGAATCGGGTGGTGCGATCCAGACGATCTTCTCGACCGTGCCGCTCCGCCGCGCTTCGTCCACAAAACGCCCGAGGTAGTTACTCATCTGCTCGTCACTCAGATTGCGATCCATCCAATTAGTGCCGAGCTGAACGACGACCATTGTCGGTTTATGTTTTCGGATCAGGTCCGCCAGCTTGGGGGTGCGGGTCGGCCGCGGCGCACGACCGTTCACCCAATCGGTGAAAATGTCGGAATCGGTTGTCCGCTGGCGATAGCCGCACTTGGTGATGAAGTCGGGCTCGGTCGCAAGCCAATGTTCGGGCGACGAACCGCACGAGGCATAGGCCGAGACGCGGTGCTTCAACGCCAGGTGCATCTGGATCGCTTCGCCGAACTTCCCACACGAGAGCGAATCTCCGATCATCAGAATGCTCGGCGGCGGCGCGTCCGGCGCCGGCTTGGATGGCGTCTTCTTTGTCTTCCCATCGGCCACGAGAATAAAACTGCCGATGCCAACAACGAAGGCCAGCGGCAGAAGGATCGGCTGGAGCAATCGCGACCAATCTTTTTTAATGGGCATGATCGGGATGTCTCACTTCATCCTGGACGCGGATGTAAGGCTGCAGATTGATCAAGCCAGAATCATCCTTCGATTTCACCGTTTTCCAAACGGTGTTTTCCAGCTCGTGCAATTGGAGCCGGTAAGTCCGGCCGATGCGATAACGTCCCAGCCGCTGCTTTTCAAGGTTAATATAAGCCGGGTGCATGACGAGAATTTGCTTCTCTGAATATTCGCCCGCGATGACCCGCGTGACCTCATAAACATAGCCGACCAGGAACTCCTGATAGGGCAGAAATTCTTTCACGGGAACCGGCTCCGTCTTCGAGATGAGCTTCGCTTTCACCTGGAGCGTTTTCTCTTGCGGCTTTTCGGCCGGGGGGGCCGAATCGGTCGCCGGCGCCGGCGCGACGGCGGTCTGGGCCAGCGGTTTCAACGACGCGAGCGGCTGCAAGGAAAGATCGTGCTCGACGATGTCGAACACCCTGTCGGCCCATTGATCCATGTCCGCGCCAAGGAAGTGTTCCTTATCCGGTTCCATGTGATGATAAGGATAGGAAACGAGCGTGCGGCTATCGATCACATTGGCGACGTTGCCCACATCAGAGCGCGTCTGCTGAAGCACAAAATCCTGGATCTCCTTCGAGACGCGGCCCGAGGTGGGGGACGCAACCCAATAAATCTTGCGCAGGTTCGAGGGAGTTCGCACCGCTTTGGTGATGAAGGGCACCAGATAACTGCGAAGGGCGGGACCGTGTCGGTTCGGATTCACGCTTCTCTTGTCCGGAAACAAATCGAAGAGGTTGGTCCCCGTCTGCATGATGAGGATGTCTGGCTGAAGGGTGGCGAGCAGGTCCTCGAGTTTCGGGACCGCATGAGAGCCGGGCGTGTGGCCCCGGGTCTGGCCGTAAACATCCTGTAATTCCTTAACGTGTCCCGAGCCTGGGTTCGATTCGATACTGACGAAGCCGCAATGCGTCTGGATGTGGGTGTAGGGCCTGTCCTTGAGCCAGCTCAGCGGAGTCGTCCCGCAGGCGAGGTAGGTGAAAGTCGCCTTCACTTGCGGGCTCTTGCGAAATCTTTCGTCGAGCCGTTTTCCAAAACCACAAAGCGCGAGTGAATCGCCGAGGATCAACACGTTGATGCCATCGTGCCCCGCACCAGTTGTCTGCTCTGCGCCCAGGGAAGTCGTGAGCAGCGCCATCGCGATTAACGAACAGAAGATTTTGGCGGGGGCGATCATGACAACACGGCAATCGCTTTCCGGTGAATTGCGTCGCCCGTCAAGAGAATCAAGGAGCGGCGGTTTACCGCTCCTTGAAAATTACTTCGCCACCGGCGCCTTGGCCCAGCCTTCAGTCGCCTCCGTGAACTCGCGCGCGGCGAAACACCAAACGACGATTTTCTTTTTCGAAAGATATCCGGCGTCCTTCACGCTGCGGCGATAGAGATTGATCCGTACCGGCGTCGCTCCCGAACCGCGCGTCCCTATTAAATCTGGCGCGAAACCGAGTTGGAGCGCGAGCTGGTCCACCAGACCGGCGCGCTCGGCCAGAAAATCGTGATAGACCAGGGTGTGGCTGTCGCCCAGAAGAAGAAGCGGACTATTGGCGTCGGGCTCGACCGCAGCGCCGTTTCCTTTTTCGCTCACCGTCTGGATGGAGATCTTTTCGGCACCCGGCTTGCGTTGATCGTGAGACAGCAACCCGTCGAGATCGCCGGAGATCTGCGCCTCCTTCCATTCCGACGCGTACTCTTTCGACGACGTCCCGCCTGTCAGTTTCGGCCGTACCTTTTCCGCAATCGCTTGCGCAGCCAGGACACATCCGATCCCGGACCAATGACTATCGGTCCGGCAGAAAACAGGGCCGCGCGGGTTGTCACGGTTTTGGATGAAGAGTGCGCTGAGATCGAGAACCTCGACGCCGGCGGCGCGCAGTTCCTCGTAAAAGCGGTG
>JBBRMO010000306.1:0-3143 GCA_038230815.1 Chthoniobacterales bacterium | reverse complement strand
GGCCCAGTTGCGGATCGAGACCGATCACTTTAAAAAAGTTCGCCGTGACCAGGGCGCCGCTGATCTGCTCCGGCGCCCGCCTCTCGAGCCCGCTCAGGTTGAAAGATTCACGCCGCGCGATGGCGAGGTGTTCGAAGACGGTGTTATCGCGCCGCCAGTCGATGTAATCGGGAAACGACACCGAGATCTGGGGCTGGTTCGAATCCGTTTCGGTCAGGATCGTGAGCCGCTCCGGATCCGGATACGGCAGCGGTTGGAGGAGAACCGCATAAATGACGCTGAAGATGGCGGTGTTCGCGCCGATCCCGAGCGCGAGCGTGAGGATGGCGATGAAGGTAAACCCGGGTGATTTCCGGAGCTGGCGGAGCGCGAAACGCAGGTCGTTCATGGCGCCCTCCGTTTATCTTGCCGCTACTTCGGCCGACGCGGGCTTGATCGAAATGCTGCCCGCGCCTGAGCGCAGGAGAAGCGATTTTCCGCCGCCGTTGATTTTTCCTTTCATCGAATCGCGATCCGTTCGCGTGCCGGTAAAGGGCAATTCGCTCGTCACCCGCCCGGAACTCGCTTCCGCCTCAACATCGAGGCCGGCATCGGGAGGAACCAGGACGTCAATACTGCCGGCGGACGTTTCGAGATTCACGTCACCGGGGACCGGCGATTTCAATTTCGCGCTGATCGATCCGCCCGAGCTCCGGCCGAAAATTTTTCCATTGATGTTTTCAAAGGCGAGCCGGCCGCCACTCGTTTCGACCTTGGTGTCGCCGTTGAAATTCCGGACGACGATGGAGCCGCCCGAAGTTTGGGCGTCGAGCGAGCCGCTGCCGTCGATGGCTTCGATCCGTCCGCCATTCGTGTCGACTTTGAGCGGACCCTCGCAGCCATTTAGCTCAATGCTTCCACCACTGGTGGTTGCGCCCGTCGGTCCCTTGAGATGGGTAAATTTCAGTTTTCCGCCGCTCGTCGCAGTTTTCCCGTCGTCGGGATTTTGCCGTCCCATTTTCGAGACGAGCGAATCAGCCCGCCCGTTTCGACGCCGGAGCTTTTGAGCGAAGGCGGTCCTCTCCTCTCTAGACTCCATCGAAACCGTCTTACAGCCGTCATCCCGAGCGAAGTCGAGGGATCCTTTAATCCTCCGCTATCGACAGCGAAGGACTGGTGACCTAGGGAATAATTACAATCGGCCCCCCAATGTGCCAGAGGCGATCAACGCCACCAGCTTCCCGTCTTCGCCCCGCCCGACTTCGCCGTAGGACTCCATCGGCGATTACCTCGAAGGCGTGGTTCGATAAACTGTTTATCCGGCACAGACCGCATGATGATGGGGAAAGAGTGTCGGCTACACCCAGATGTAGCGCAGTTTCACTAATCAGCTGAAATACTAATTTATTACTAACATTTACTATTTTAGTAGTTGTGCTGCTTTTGCGCTGGAGCGAGAGCGCCCGCCACGGTGGAGTAATTCAATTCGACCGTGGCCGCTTCGAGCGCGTTCCCGGTCTTGCCGTCCGCCAAACATCGCACGAGGAAACGCCGTTTCTCGGAACCGAACAACTCCGGAATCTTGATCTCCGCCGTCCGGTCGTGGCACTGGATGTCGGGTTGCCCGATGATTTCCTTCAGGTGCACGCCATCCGGCGCCTCAATGCGAATGATGACGGTGCGCGCCAGAAGCGAACGAACGCTCCCCAGTTCCTGCGCGAAGATGCCCGGCAATTTCTCAGCGTCTTTCACATAGTAATAATTGGCATTACTCGACTCGGCCAAAGCCGTCATGAGGTCCTCGTTGTAATCATCGCCGAGGCCGATCGTGCTGACCGCGATCCCGTCCGCGCAGCTCGCGACCGAGCCGCGCCAGATCCGAGGTCGTGCTCGGCCCCACGTTGGCGATGCCGTCGGAAAGGAGGAGGACGCGATTGACCCTTTCCTTCTCAAAAAAATGGCGCACCTGTTGCGCCCCGAGGACCACGCCCGCATGCAACGCGGTGCTGCCTCCCGGTTGAATCCGATGGATGCGCGCCTTCAATTCTTCGCGATGATCCCGGCCGCCGATCCGCTCAGGCGGAATGAGGAGATCAGTTTCGTTGTCGTAAGTGACGAGCGAAAAGATGTCGTCAGCGGCGAGCTTATCGACCGCCATGGCCGCGGCCTGACGCGCCTTTTCGATCTTCGCGCCTTCCATGGAACCGCTTCGATCCAGGACCACGCAGAGATTCATTGACGTGCGACGAGCCTCGTCATTCTTCCGCGCTTCGATTTCCACCTGCACGATCACTTCGCGCGGGCCGGACCGGTAAACGTAGTCGCGATCCGGTGTGACCCGCAGAGTGACATCGGGCGCGGGTGAAGCGGCCGCCGCCTGGGCGAACACGACCGCGAGACTTACGAGCTGTAGTTTTTTCATGACTCCGACGCTAACGCGACTCGCGAAACGCTGTGTCAGAGCCACGTGCGAAGATTGTAAAAGAAATGTCAGGCGGCGAGGGCAATTCGCCGAACAATGGCGGCGCAGCACGAATCCCGGGGGTTGTCCCCGGCTGCTCATGATGACCGCGACTTTAGGACTGACCGGGGCGGCGGCCAGAAATTAGAACCCATTTCTGTGCTAAGATCATCTTGTCATGGCCGGCCGGTCGGATTCTATCTTCTCACCGCCGAAGCCGACGGACTGCATCTGGACCAACTCTGGATATTGCCGCACGCCATGGGTGGGGGAATTGGACGGGTCTATTCGAGCATGCAGTTGCGCAGGCCACAGGTTTGGGATTCACCGCGATCAAAATCGAAGCGGACCCGAACGCGGAAGGTTTTTACCAGCGGATGGGGGCGAGGCGCATCGAGGCGAAGGTGACAACGATCCAGGGCAAGCTACGCGAGCTGCCACTCTTACTGTAGGAATTTGAAAGTGGCCGATGACGTTTTGGCCGCGCGGCGTGTTCGCCGCCAGGCATTCTCTCCATGCCTGCGGCGTGGAAGGCGCTCGATTTTCATCGTCGGGAATATCCTGTTCTATTAACCTGCGTCCGGCAGACAACCCGTAACTATTATGAAACGACTTTTCTTACTTCTTAGTGTTGCAGCACTTTCTCTCACTGTGGCGCGCGCCGCCACCTTCACCGTCAACTCGACGGGTGACGCGGGGGATG
>JBBRMO010000305.1:0-3148 GCA_038230815.1 Chthoniobacterales bacterium | reverse complement strand
TCGATTAATTCCGGCGGTCGTTTGTCCGGATCCATCGGCCGGCAGCGCAAACAGGGCCGGTAACCGCCATGGAGTGCTTCGCTCGGCGTCGGGAAAAAATCGACGTTCTCGCGCGCCGGCTTTTTCGCGGAACAGGTGGGGCGACAAAAAATTCCAGTCGTCCGCACACCGACGAAGAAAATTCCTTCAAAGCTCGAGTCTCGATTGACCAGGGCGCGATACATCAGGTCGGCCGGAGGCATCAATTCGTGGACTTTCATGCGGGTGAAGGTTGCGTTCGGAAATATTGCTGACTGGCGTTCGCTCGGAAAGCTCGATGTTTTCATGTCCAATGTTAAGGGCGTGTCTCCAAGCCGCGCATCGACGAAATTCGGGCATTAAATTCCAGGACAGCATCAAGGAGCGGCGGTTCCAAACCGCCGATGTCTTAGGGTGGGCGGTTTGGAAAGCGCCCCTCCTTGATGTCGTCCGGGGCATTCACGCTTCGATAGAAGTGCTCGTCTTCAAGCGGAATCGGAAACAAGAGAACCCTCTTCGCGGCGACCAGCTTTCCGATTAGGCGCTGTAATGAAAAATCGACGCCTGCCAGCGCTCCGGCAAAATCCGCCGCTGCTTCGGCGGGATAAATTGCGGCTAGCGGTTCTGCATGTTGGTCGACCATGGGAACGACGCCGCACCCTGCCTCCGCCAGGCTGCATAAATTGAGCAACGTCCCGCTTGCCATGAACGGCATATCGACCGCGAGAGCCACCAAGTGAGTCGTTCGCATCACCGCCAAAGCTTTCGTCAGGCCGCTCATCGGGCCGGATGAGGGAGGATCGTCGAGGAGCAACGCGACGTCGCCCGGCAACCACGAAGGGATCGTGCGCGCCGAAACGAACGTTCTTTCCGGTTGGAGCTCGCGAAGGATTTCGAGCTGCCGTCGCCACAACGGTTGCCCATGGAGTTCGATTACCGCCTTGTCGCCGCCCATCCGACGGGATTCCCCGCCGGTGAGTAGAACAGCCGTGAGTGTCATCATCTCTCTTCGTTATCCTGAGCTTGTCGTGGGATTCCGTGGCTTTACCAGACGCATTCGAGCAGGTCACGCTCTCAAAAGCAGAGTTCGGAATCGACAAGCCCCTCGCCGCGATTTTCTTTCGTGCGATGATTCCGCATGCACCCGTCCGATGCGGAACGGCAAGGAATCGGCGCGGGTAGCATCATCCGCCGAAACAAATGGGGGCGGACTGAATGCGTCACGGATGAGGTAGCGATCGAAGAACCTCTGGAAATACGGATCGGGCCGCAGGCGATAGCCGTGACCATGCGCACCCCGGGCAACGACGAAGAGCTCGTTGCCGGTTTTCTTCTTTCGGAAGCAATTGTGCGCAAGCGCGCCGACCTTCGGGAGGTCGCGCGCTGCACCCTTCCGACGTCGCTCGGCAACGTGATCAATATCGACCTGGCGCCGACCGTAAAGTTCACCGCCGCGGCAACCCAACGCTTCGGCACGATCTCCACCAGCTGCGGCCTCTGCGGAAAAACAAGTATCGATTTTGTTCGGCAGCAATTCCCGCCGATCGACCCCGGAATCCGTGCCCAACTCTCGGAAGCGACGCTGCTGGAGCTGCCGGGCCGTTTACGCGCCTCCCAGGGTAATTTTGCCCGGACCGGCGGAATACACGCCGCCGGGATATTCGATCTGCGCGGGAACGCGCTTGTGGTTCGCGAAGATATTGGTCGTCACAACGCGGTCGATAAAGCAATCGGACGGGCGTTTCTGGATGGGTTGCTCCCGCTCCGTCAGCACGTTCTGGTGGTGAGCGGCCGTTCCTCGCTCGAGATCGTTCAGAAAGCGTTGGCCGCCGGCATCCCGGTCGTGGCCGCGGTTTCAGCGCCGTCGTCGCTTGCGGTAAACTTTGCGCGCGAATGCGGCCAGACGCTCATCGGATTCCTGCGGCCACCTGCGTTCAACGTTTATTCGCATATCGAGCGCGTCGAGTTCGACAAATAGTACGTTACGTCGTGAGGTCCGCGGCAAGGAGCGAATTCTCACGGAGGGATGTGCTTCCGCACGTCCCAAATTTTCATCGCGCGCCGCGCTAAGCAGGACGGGCAGAAGCACGTCCCTCCGACGGCGAAATCGAGATAATGACAAACTTGCTCGTGGGGGTGTTCGAGCGCTCGGCCACGCTGTTGATCGGCACGAGCGTATTTCCCTCTGGAAAATAGGTCGCCGTGCAACCGCGGGGAATGTTGTAAGGCATGACCTGAAAACCACCTGCGGTGCGTTGTTCCCCTTCATAATGACTCGTCAGATCAACGAGCTCTCCGCGGTTCAAGCCGGCTTCGGCCACATCCTGCGCATTCATGAAAATAACACGGCGGCCGTTGTAGACACCGCGATACCTGTCGTCCAGGCCGTAGATGTGAGTGTTGAACTGGTCATGCGAACGGATCGTCATCATGATGTATCGCCCCGGCGCCAGCTCGTTCCGTGGAATCGGATGGACCGTGAACATTGCCTTTTCTGAATCCGTATTAAATTTCCGTTCGTCCCGCGCAGCGTTCGGGAGGTAGAAAATATCTTGTGCGATCCGTTCGTTGAACCGCTCGAAACCGGGAACTACTTTTTCAATGTGATCGCGAATCCGGCCGTAATTTGCGGTCAGTCCCTCCCAATCGACGCGTGATCGATCGCCCATCGTGGCGCGGGCGAGTCCAGCTACGATCGCCGGTTCGCTGAGCAACTGTTCGCTCCCCGGCTCGAGGACACCACGCGATGAATTGATGATTCCCATGGAATCCTCCACGGTCACGAACTGTTCGCCGCCGGCCTGCCGATCGATTTCGCTTCGGCCGAGACAGGGCAGGATAAGCGCAATTCCGCCGGTGATGAGATGGGAACGATTCAGCTTGATCGAGACCTGCGCGGTGAGCCGGCACCTTCGTAAAGCCTTCGCCGTATATTCGGTGTCCGGTGTCGCCGAAAGAAAATTGCCGCCCATTCCGATGAAGACGCTGATTCGACCGTCGTGCATCTGTTTGATCGTTTCGACGGTATCGGTGCCGTGCTCGCGCGGCGGCTCGAAACCAAACTCCGCGCCCAGTTTGCCGAGAAACGTTTCCTCCATTCGTTCCCAAATTCCCATCGTCCGGTCGCCCT
>JBBRMO010000304.1:0-3162 GCA_038230815.1 Chthoniobacterales bacterium | reverse complement strand
GGTCACGGGCGGCTCCTACGGCGGATTCATGACGCTCGCCGTCGCCTCGAATTATGCAGACCGCATCCGTTGCGCGGTCGATGTCGTCGGCCCTTCGAATTTCGTGACCTTCCTGAAGAACACCGAAAGTTATCGACGCGATTTGCGCCGGGCCGAGTATGGCGACGAACGCGATCCGAAAATGGCGGAGTTCCTCGAGCGAATCGCTCCGTTGAATAACGCTGCGAAGATTACCAAACCGCTTTTCGTGGTCCAGGGGGCCAACGATCCGCGCGTGCCGAAAACGGAAGCGGAGCAAATCGTCGCGACCCTGAAGAAGCAAAGCACGCCGGTTTGGTTTCTCATGGCAAAAGACGAGGGGCACGGTTTTGCCAAAAAGAAGAACGCCGACTTCCAGTTCTACAGCACCGTCCAGTTCCTGCGCGAATTCTTACTGAAGTAGGAGGGACTGATGCATTCATTCGCCGCCCGGCGTGCGATGGTGAAGCATCAGGACAATTTCCTTGCCGCCCCGGACGCCAACCCTGTTCGTAATTTTATCCCTCGCTCTCGCGCTGGCGGGCCACGCTCGCGCCCAGGACCGGCTGCTGCCGAATCCGAAGCTGACGCCGGGGAAAATTGCCGAACGGGACAAGGACCGCGGTGGAGTGACGATCAAAATGGAACGGCAGGTCTTCGCGCGTTATCGTCTGCCGTGGACGAGGCGCGCGGAGTTCAAGCTCGATCATCTCATTCCAGTCGAACTCGGAGGAGCGGACACGATCAAGAATCTCTGGCCCCAGAGCTTGCGAATCCGACCCTACGGGGCGGACCGAAAAGAATGGCTGACCGAGATCCTCCTCGAACGCATCGCCCGGAAACAGATCACCCTCGAGCAGGCTCGGGAGCAGATCCGTCGAGATTGGATTGACGCGTTCATCGACCACGTCGGAATGGTCTATCTAAAGTGAATCGCTGGAGCGGGTGATCGCAAGCCGCGGGAGCGGTGCGCCATGCGAATTCAATTCCCGGGTCGCCGATCCGGCTTCAGGATTAAGACGAGAACTTCCCGTAAACCGCCACCAGGGGATATTTGCAGCGATTGCTCGTCCAATAATCGCTCACGAAACCCGACTTCGTCCGGATGACGACATGCCCTTCAGCACCATGGCCAAAAACCAGAACGGAACCGAGCGGCGCGGCAAACTGGTCGTGGATGGGAAGCCGCTTAAAACCAAAGTTTTGCACGAGTTCTTCACCTGCCTGCGACGCGTAGTTGGTCTTGGGGTAGGAATGGATCACGCCCGACTCCAGAAGGGCCTGCTTCACGTATTGCCAGCAGCGCGATCTCGAGCGGGCGTTCGCGCGTTCCTGGGCGATCGTGGCCGCGCGACGCAAACGCGGATCGAGGCGGGAATCGACGGATGCGTCCTGATGAACCGTCGGCACCCAATAATGCCGCATGATCCTGGCCGAGCCGACCGAGCCGTCAAAGTTGTTGTAGAAGAAGCGGTCCCGCGAGTGAGCAAGTCCCTCAGATCGGACATCGATTGTGGTACTTAGGAGCGCGCAGCAGGAAAGAAAAACGACGAAGAGAAAACGATGCACGCATCGTGTGTATGCAAGCGGCGTACCACCCTGACAAGCCTTTTCTCGTGCGCAATATGAAGTTTTTTTTGCCGTTACGGTTTTTCAACCCGTTAAGTCTAAAATTATAAGAAGCCAGAGCAAAAGCTGGAGAAAGTTTTGGTCGGCCGCGCCAATTGCCGGCCGGCTCGTTTCGCCTTATCTCTAAACCCGATGATCGCTCAATTTCCTGAGGAGCAAACCAAAAGCGGCGCCTTCAAACGACAGGACGATGCTTTCCGCGGCTGGGTGAAGCGCGACGCTTCTTCCGCCTGCAGGCCCGAGCGCGGCCGCTATCATCTCTATGTCTCGTTTGCCTGCCCCTGGGCGCATCGAACCATTATTCTGCGCAAACTTAAAGGACTCGAAGGCACCATCGGCATGACCGTGGTCGACCCTCTCCGCGACCAGCGCGGATGGGCGTTCCGCGATGGCTCCGGTCATTCCGAAGACCCCGTCAACGGTTTCCAGTTCCTGAGCGAGGCCTATCACGCGACCGATCCTGATTACCACGGTCGCATTACGGTTCCCGTTCTCTGGGACATCAGGACGAAACGGATCGTTAGCAACTCGGACGACGACCTGCTCCGGATGTTCAACAGCGAGTTCGCCGAGTTCGCCGGGGACGATTACGATTTTTTCCCGCCCGATCTGCGCGACAAAATCGACGCGATTAACCAGACCGTTTACGAGCGCGTTAATAACGGCGTTTACCTCGCGGGTTTCGCCTCCCGGCAGAAGGTTTACGAGCGGGCCGCTCAAAGATTATTCGAAACGCTGGATGAACTGGACGCGCGGCTCGCCACTGGGCGTTATTTGTTAGGCGAGCGTATGACGGAAGCAGACTGGCGTTTATTCCCCACCCTGATCCGCTTCGATGCCGTCTATCACGGGCACTTCAAATGTAATATCCGCCGGATTGTCGATTACCCGAATCTCTGGCCCTATCTGCGCGATCTTTACCAGCACGATGGGGTAGCGGAGACCGTGAACTTCGACCACATCAAACGGCACTACTATATGACGCACGACGAGATCAATCCGACGCGGATCGTGCCGCTCGGGCCCGTGTTAGATCTGAGGAAGCCGCACGGGCGTGAGAAATTAGGCGGAACCAAACCCCCAGGCACGTCATCCTGAGCCGCGCAGACGGCGCGGGGACCTCGCGTCGCCCCATGAATTGCGAAGCACCTCTCGCGTCACTTTTCCTGCGACTGCGAGGTCCTCGTTGTCTTGAAGACCTGGGATGATAGCTGCGAAGCGAGACTGAAAAGCCTGGCTGGCTCGAGTCAGTTAGCTTTGGCGTAGACGCCGATCAACGGACGTTTTGACGGAGTCTTCGAGCGGAAATCGCTCACGAACCCGTTCTTCGTCCGAATCTCAACGTGGCCCGCGGCGCCCCGAGCGCTGTAGACCAGAACGGAACCGAGCGGGGCAGCGAAGGGATCGCGGATGGAAAGTTTTTTGAAGCCGTAATCGCGCACGAGTTCGTCACCGGCCTGCTTGGCCAGCGCGGTTTTCGGACGAGCGTCGATGACGCCGGAAGCCAGAAGCGCC
>JBBRMO010000303.1:0-3176 GCA_038230815.1 Chthoniobacterales bacterium | reverse complement strand
TGGTAGAGAAGACCGGAACAGAAGACAGCATCAAATTTTCCAAACCCGTTCAAATCAGCCTGTTCCAGATTGGCCTGGGCAAACTCCACGTTCCGGATCTCCAGGAGTTTCTGAACGAACCGCGCTTTGCGGAGATTCGCTTCGCGGCCTTCCAGCGCGACGACTCGTTTCACCCCGGGGTGCTCCGCCATGAGAAAAGTATGCGCGCCCTCCAGCGAGCCGAGCTCCAGGATCGTTTTCGTCTGCGGTGCGTAACGGAAGAATTGATCGAGCCGGGTATCGCCCATCGCGCTGATTCCACCTCCGTAATCGTGCCCGTCGATCCGGAACTGAAAAATCCAGGGGGCCAGCTCGGCGAACTGTTCGTGGATTGGAATGTTCATAGGTGGATCGCGCGCTCCGCCGCTCGATGCTAAATAATGCCGGCGTAGCCGGGAAATGCGAACCATCGCGGGGCGGAGCGCGCGATCCACCTTGAGAGGCCACTCTTCATCTTCCGGGCATCATCTCTAGAAGCACGCCCTTGAAATATTCGGTTTCCGGCAGCGTGGGAAGGACCGGATGATCCAGCGCTTGCTCGAAGCGGCGCAATCGCCGCGCCGAACGGCGGGCATCCACCAGGGCGTCGGCGATGGTTTGGTTGAAAATCGTTTCGGTAACGTGATGCGAGCACGAGAACGTAGCCAGGAGTCCATCGGGCGAGAGGAGCTTAAACGCGCGGACGTGCAGTTCGCGGTAGCCGCGCAACGCGTCGCGCAGCCCTCCTTTTGTTTTCGTGAAGGAAGGAGGATCGAGAATGATAAGGTCGTATTCCGCTTCGTTTTTTTCCGCCGTGCGGAGGAAGGCGAAGACGTCCTCTTCGCTCCACGCCACCCGGAGGCCATTGCGTTCCGCGTTCCGCCGCGCCTGCGCGATTGCATCAGCGCTCGCTTCCACGCCGGTGACGTGCGCGGCTCCGGCCTTTGCGCAAGCCAGCCCGAACGCTCCCTGGCTGGTGAAACAATCGAGAACCCGCCGCCCTTTCGCGAACTGCGCGACCGTTTCGTAATGGGGCAACTGGTCGAGATAAAGTCCAGTCTTCTGCGCCCGCATCAGGTTGACTGTGACTTGCAGGCCCGCCAGGTCGATTTCGATTTCGCCGGGCGTTTCGCCGAACAGGGTTCCCACCTGCGCCTCCATTCCTTCGGCTCGCCGAACCGCTGCATCGTTGCGTTCCACGATGGAATGAATCGACGATCCGATGACGCTTTTTAGGGCCTCGACGATTAGCGTTTTTCGCTGATCCATCCCGAGCGTCAGCGTTTGCAGGACGAGATTGTCGCCATACCGATCTACGATCACGCCGGGCAGCCCGTCGCTCTCGCTCCAGACGACCCGGCCCAAACGCGGGTTAACACCGCGGCGGGTCCGATACTCCACCGCCTGCGCAATGCGGCGTTGGAAAAAATCGAGATCGAGGTCCTGGCGCCGGCGGGAAAAACGCCGTGCCTCGATTTGCGATTTGCTGTTGTAAATCGCACTGCCGATCAGGTGATCCTTCCCATCCTTGAGCGAAATGACATCGCCATCAGCCGGGTCGCCAAAAACTTTCAGCACTTCGCCCGAAAACACCCAATCGTGTCCGTGCAAAATGCGCGCCCGCGGTTTGATAACTAATCCCGCCATAACTGGCTTGAACGTGGAACCTCCGATGCCGCGCGTCCAACAGCCTCTTCAATTCGGCGTTGGACGTTCGACGTGGGACGTTGGACGTTTTCTTCCATGAGGTCGCTCGAACTCCCTGGCATTGCGAAACTCCGTTCCGGCAAAGTCCGTGAAGTCTTCGACCTCGGTGACACCCTCCTCTTTGTCGCCACCGATCGCCTTTCGGCCTTCGACGTTATTCTGCCCGATCCGATTCCGGAGAAGGGCGCGGTCTTGAACCAACTTTCCGCCTTCTGGTTTCGAAAATTCGATTTCGTCCTGAACCACCTGATCACCGACAACATCGAGAAATTTCCCGGGCAACTGTCGCCGTTTCGCGCCCAACTGCGCGGCCGCTCTATGATTGTCCGCAAAACGGATCCGCTCCCGGTCGAATGCGTCGTCCGCGGATATCTCGCCGGTTCGGGTTGGAAGGAATATCAGCAGAGCGGAAGCATTTCCGGCGTTGCCTTGCCGAAGGGGCTGCAGCTCGGGTCGCAACTGCCCGAACCGATCTTTACGCCATCCACCAAGAGCGAAGCGGGCCACGACGAGAACATCGATTGGGAAAAATGCTGCGCCGCGGTCGGTCGTGATGTCGCCGGGCGCGTGAAGGATTTGAGTCTGAGAATCTACGAAGCCGGTCGCGTGCATGCCGCCAAGTGTGGAATTATCGTGGCGGACACGAAATTCGAATTCGGTCTCCTCGGCGATGAGCTGCTCCTGATCGACGAGTGTCTCACTCCCGATTCATCGCGGTTTTGGCCCGCCGATCGTTACCTCGTCGGCCAGAGTCCGCCCAGTTACGACAAACAATTCGTCCGCGATTATCTCGAGACGCTCGAATGGAACAAGACGTCCCCAGGTCCTTCACTCCCTGCTGAGATCATCGAGAAAACCGCCGCCAAATATCGCGAAGCATTTGAACGGCTGACCGGCGCGGAACTCTCCTAGCCCGTCATCTCGAGCGAAGGCGAGGGATCCCGTGGCACGTCGAGCGACGCCGACCCATGCCCGATCGACATCCGACGGGGTCCTTCGACTTCGCTCAGGATGGCGGGCAGAAATTATCAGCCAATCAGTTCCGCCACCATCGACTTCTCTTCCTTCAGCTCCGCCACCGAGGCATCGAACTTCGCCTTGCTGAATTCATTCAGCGGCACGTCCGGCACAATCTCCCACTTCCCGCCGCGCGATCGCACGGGAAAGGAACAGATCAATCCTTCTTCAACGCCATAGCTTCCGTCGGAGCAAACCGCGACGCTGTTCCAGTCACCGTTCGCCGTATCCGTGGCGAGCGACCGGACCGTGTCCACGATCGCGTTCGCGGCCGAGCCTGCCGACGATGATCCCCGCGCCTTGATGATCGCCGCCCCGCGTTGTTGGACCGCGGGGATAAACGTCTCCTTCAGCCACGCTTCGTCGTTGATCGCCTCAGCGGCCGAGCGTCCCTTGATTTTCGCGTTGGAGAAATCGGGATACTGGGTCGCGGA
>JBBRMO010000302.1:0-3202 GCA_038230815.1 Chthoniobacterales bacterium | reverse complement strand
TGAACCAGTCGTCGCCTTCGTCGCCCGCTCCTCAGCGGAAGAGTGGGACAACATCATCCCGTACGATCGAAACCAGCCGGACTGATCTATCTTCTTCCCCACGCCTTGCGGGTCGAAGAAAACCCCCGCGGGCGCTGGCCGCTGTTCCGCTGGGCCGCGTCGCCACTGCCTCGCGTTGAATTTCCGGGCGATTTCGGTTCCATCTTCGGCTGGCGGCGATCTCCCCTTCCCCGATCCTCCCGCGGAGGGGCAGCCGCGTTATAATCAAAATCTTCCGCGCGTTTTCGCACAATGCCGCGACCGATGAAACGCTCGAGGGATCGCAAAGGTCCCTGGTCCTCCGGCGTGATAAAGCTGATCGCATCTCCGATGGCAAGCGCACGTCCGGTCCGTCCGATCCGGTGAACGTAATCCTCCGAGTGCATCGGAAAATCGTAGTTCACGACGTGCGAAATCCCATCCACATCGATGCCGCGGGCGGCGACATCGGTCGCCACGAGAACCCGAACCGCGCCGGACTTGAAGTCTTTCAGCGCGCGCAGCCGCTGATTCTGCGAACGGTTGGAGTGGATTGTGCCCGTCTTGATGCCACTGCTTTCCAGACGGCGGGCAATCCGGTCGGCCCCGTGCTTGGTTCGCGTGAAAACGAGCACGGTATCGAATTGCGGATCCGCCAAAAGATGAAGGAGCAGCGAGGGTTTCAAGTGCGAGCGCACCTCGTAAACAAACTGCGTGACCGTCTCCGCGGGGTTCGCGCGCCGGCCGATCTCGACAATTTTTGGCGACCGTTGGAACTCGTGGGTCAGTTTTTCGATCTCGCGCGAGAGTGACGCGGAGAACATGAGCGTCTGGCGCTTTTGCGGCAGAGCCCTCACGATCTGGCGAATCTGCGGAAGGAAGCCCATGTCGAGCATGCGATCGGCTTCATCGAGGACGAGAAATTCCAGGCCCGCAAAATTCCCAGCGCGTTGCCCCATCAAATCGATCAATCGACCGGGGGTGGCCACGACGAGGTCCACCCCGGAACGTAAAGCTTCCAACTGCGGCCGCTCGCTAACGCCCCCGAACACCGTGGCCATTCGTAACGGGACATGTTTCGCGTAGGCGCGCACGTTCTCTTCGATCTGAACCACCAGCTCGCGCGTCGGGGCCACCACCAGCACGCGAGTCCCGCGCCGCTGGCCGTTCCGCATCGGCTCAGACAGTTTCGTTAGAATCGGCAGGACAAACGCAGCCGTTTTTCCCGTGCCCGTCTGGGCGATACCGATGAGATCGTCCCCCGCCAGGATAGGCGGAATCGCCGCGATCTGAATGGGAGTGGGTTCGGTGTAACCGGCGTCACGGACCGCCTGCAAAATGGGAGCCGAAAGATGAAGTGCGCGAAAAGGCATGGAGGGCGGGACTATCGCCCCTGAACCCCGGTTCCGCACCTGTTGTTATCGGTCCTTCACACGCGCGAGAAGGAGCGCCTTTCCGATGTGACCTTGCGATTTGAAATCGGACCCTTCGCCCACGCCGCGATCGTCTTGGTAAAGACCTCGAGACGCAGACTTCTAGCCGCGAGATCCGCCTTCAGTTGCCGTTCCATTCGGAACCGGAGATCGGCACTCGGTCCGATCTGGGCGAAATTCCAGGCATCTTCGCCTTCTGCTTCCAGCAGGCTTTTCTCCAGGGCGCGCAGAGCCCGCTCCAACTCAAAAACGATGGCACGCATCTCACCGACACTGGTTTGCATTCCCAGGGCGTTCGAGTCGATGTCGATAAGCGCCAGAAGAATCTCCATTTGGGCAACGTCGCTCGCGGCATACGCCTCCTGCACCTCGTGCCAGAGCGCGGATGCCGCCGCGCTCGCATCGTCTCGCAGATCCGGATGAAGGCGGCGAACCAGGACGCGGTAGAGCGTTTTCACGCGCGCATCTGTCTTCGTTTCTTCTTCTTCTTTCTCTTCCTCTACCGGTTTTCGCGTCCTCGCGACCGGCTTCTGAATGTTCGGCGGGCGGGACTCCTCCGGCGCTCCGCGAAACATGTGGGCCTTGAACATTTCGAAAGTGGTCGAGTAGGCCTCGTCATCCATCTTGTCCGGATTAGTCCCAAGCGATCGTTGCACCCATTCCTGGAAAAGTGCTTCCTCTTCGAAATCGCTGAGCTTGCGCGACGTTCCACTTTTTTCCGGTGAAACCGCGTCCTCTTCTTCGACCGCAGCCGAAGGATTCTCCCGCCGAAACATTACTCGCTGGTAGGCGCTGTGCGCATCCTGAAAACCTCGGCGCATTTCCATTTCCACTTCGTGCACGAGGGTCTGGGCGTCGCGAAGCCGCGTTTCGACCTCTCGCGCCTTGCTGAGAAGCGCGCCGAACTCTCGCGCGCGCCAGCGAACGAAAGCAGGTTTGTCTTTGCGCTCAAAACGGTGCCACTCCAATCGGGCCCGCTCCAGGCTCGCCTTGGCCTTCGTGCAATCGCTCGCCGCGGTCGATCGCATCGATTCCTGCTCGACCAGAACGATGCGCCCATCCCGGTCATCGCCATGCGAATCTATCTTCCCGGTTCGCGCTCCCGTGTTCCGTGACATCCGGCGAATTTACGCGCGGGAAGAGATCGGGAAAGTGCTGACCGCGCGGAATCTTCGCGTCTCGCTATTTGCTTTCCAGCCTCAACCGCGATCAGGCATTGTCGCGGGGTGCCGCGATGTTCCTGGGCTACGACTGAACCGGCCATCACTTATCACGACCTGGAATGGGGCGTTCCCGTCCATGACGATCGTGTCCTCTTCGAGTTTCTGATTCTCGAAGGCGCCCAGGCCGGGCTTAGCTGGATCACCATTCTCAAGAAACGAGAAAATTATCGGAAAGCGTTTGATGGTTTTCGGCCCGAGAAGATCGCGCGCTATGGTGAGCGCGAGACAAAGCGATTGCTGGCCGACGCCGGCATCGTCCGCAACCGGTTAAAGATCGCGGCGACGATCCGAAACGCCGGGGCGTTTCTCGCGGTCCGCAAGGAATTCGGAAGCTTCGATGCCTACCTCTGGAGTTTTGTCGGGGGCAAGCCGAAACAGAATCGCCGGCGGCGCTCCTCGAATGTGCCGGCGCGCACTGCGGAGTCGGATGCCATGAGCCAGGATTTACTGCACCGCGGATTCAAGTTTGTCGGCTCGACGATTTGTTACGCTTTCATGCAGGCGACCGGGATGGTGAACGACCATCTC
>JBBRMO010000301.1:0-3219 GCA_038230815.1 Chthoniobacterales bacterium | reverse complement strand
GAGGCCGGGGATGTTTTCGGTGAGAATGATTTCGGTGGAAGGCATGGCGATACCCGGAGCAGTTTTGAGCGGTCAGTGACGATCGCCGTTGCGGACGGGGAGGCGAGTATAGAGGCATGACCCATCCTGTCAAGCCGACGCGCGCGCCCCGAATTTTATCTCCGCCCGGGCAGCGATTTCGTGATTGCCATCAACAGGCCCATTCCTCAAGACTGGCGTCGTTCCGGGATACGAAAGCGCGCCCAATTCATCAACTAACCCAACAACTCTTATGAAAACGTACGCAAAAAGAATCGTTCTCAGCGTGGTCTTTCTCGCCCTTTTTATTTGCAGTCCGCTTGCGTCACCTTCAACGTTACCGATCTCGGCACGCTTGGGGGCGCGACCAGCACAGCTAATGGGGTCAACGCCTCCGGACACGTCGTGGGTTCCTCCCTGGTCGCGGACGGATCGGTCCACGCCTTTCTCTATAAGGATGGGAAAATGCAGGATCTCGGCACCCTCGGCGGCTCGGGGAGCACAGCGAACGCAAATAATGCGGCGAATCTCGTGGGCGCTGCCGATATTGCTGAGACCTCGGCGTATCACGCTTTCCAACGCGCTGACAAAAATACCACCGATCTCGGCACGCTCGGCGGTAATCAGAGTGGCGCTTTCTCGATCAACGCTCCGGGACTCATCGTCGGATTTTCCACGGTAGAAGATGGAACCGTGCATGCCTTTCTTTTTGCGAACGGCAAGATGACCGATTTGAACTCGCTCACCAATCTCGACGGGAGCAATTTTCGCCTTCTGACCGTGGCGAAGGCGCTCAACGATTCGTGCGTGATCGTCGGTGAGGGCATTACGAATGACGGGGCGACGCACGCGTTTATGCTTACCCCGATCGCGGTGGATGGCGGACGCTGGACCTACCTTTGCGGTTTGACTACCTGCGACGCGAATTATCGCGGCGGCGAATGGTGTTGGATCCAGGAGGGCGGTAACTGGTGGTGGGAATCGAACTGTGGCTGCTATCGCTGGCATGGGGGCCCGGGTCAGCAGCCGCCTTGTCCGCCCGAGCCGCCCCATTGCTGGTGGTGGCCGCTTCCTTGTCCCCCGCATTGCAAGGAACCGCCGCCGCGGACAGCCACGCCGAGCCCAAGCGCGTCGCGCAGTCCGCGCCGGCCCTCGCCGAGCCCGTCGGCTTCGCGGACTCCGCGGAGCCCGACTCCGCCGCCGGTGACACCGAGCCCAACGTATCCGGGGCGGACTCCGATTCCACAGTCGCCCACGCCGACGGCGACTCCCACTCCGTACCAGCGGACGCCGATTCCGCAAACGCCGAGCCCGAGCCCGAATACCCAGCCGAGTCCGACGGGAAAGCCCAGGCCATCAGCGACGGGTAAGCCGGAAACCGGGCCCTCGCCGACCGGGCGGCCGTTGCGCCCGACTCCGACGCCGTCACCCACGGCCAGGCCTTCTCCGACGCCGATCAAGTTGGCCTCACCCATAATAATAAAGGTCCTGCCGACGCCGACCCCGAGGACGGTCATCATCAAGGTTAAGCCGACCCCGACCCCGAGGACGGTCATCGTCAAAGTTAAGCCGACGCCGGCTCCGAAGCGGGTCCGAGCGACGCCAACACCGAGCAAAAAGCCACACGCCTCTCCGACCCCGGTAATAATTCATTAGGCGACCGGACTTTCGCCGAGAGCGAGAGGTGTCCCCGCCAGGGGATGCCTCTTTGCGCCGTTTCCGAAACGGAGAGTTACACCATCCCGAGCTTCATCCGACCGGCTTCGCTGATCATGCTTTGGTTCCAAGGCGGGTCCCAGACGAGCTGGACCTCCGCTTCATCGATGCCGTCGATCGTGAGAATTTTGCTTTGCGCGTCGTGCGCAATCGCCGGTCCCATTCCGCAGCCGGGAGCGGTAAGCGTCATTTTGACGTCGACCTTCGTGCCGCCCTCGGGCCGCTTCGTTAACTGGCAATCGTAAACCAACCCGAGGTCGACAATGTTCACCGGGATCTCGGGATCGAAGCATTGCTTCAACTGGTCCCAGACCATTTTCTCATCGACCTCGCCCGTGCTAGATGATGCGGGCTGCGTTGCTCCATTCGCTGCGGGTTTTTCGAGTCCGAGCGCATCCAAATCTTTTTCGGAGACACGGGCGAGACCCTGGTAGGTCGCAATCGTATAGCTGCCTCCGAGCGCCTGAGTGATGACGCCCGGCGTTCCGGAGGGGATTGTCGTTTTGGTTCCGCTCGGGATCTGAATCGCCTCCACGTCCCGCGATAAAGTGAATTCGGTATTTTCGTGCATTGGATCGTTGGTAGTTTCGCCGCATTCCTCCCGCCGGTCAAAGGTAGGGACGCGTTTCCGACTTATGGCACCGCCCGCAGGGAGTAGTCGGACGCTTCGGAAACACGTCCCTACCTGTCGAGGACGATTTTCACTTTGCGCTCCGAGGATTGTCCGGCGTTAAGCTGACTGAGGAGCGTCTCCCCGATCGCGGGCTTTTCAGTCTTGTTCCGCTCGGCGGTTTCCCCGGACAAAGCCGATCGCAACGCCCCCTCCACCAATTGCGCGCAATGAATCTTTACCGGCGGCAACGCTCCCAGCGGCGCGGCCAACTCTTCGCCGGACATTGCCTGTGCTTCGGCCACCGTTTTACCCGCGAGCATCTCGGTGGCAACGCTGGCCACCGCAATGGCCGTCTGGCAGCCAAAAGTCTGAAACGTCGCGCGATCAATTACTTTGCGGCCGCCTTCCTCCTTGAATTTTACCCACATTCGCAGCATGTCGCCGCAATCCGCGCTGCCGACCGTGCCGATCGCGTCCGCGTCCTTCATTTCGCCGAGGTTCCGCGGGTTCCTGACCGCTTCCTCGATTCGGGTCTGTAAATCGTCGCTCATATCATTCGTCATCCCGAGCAAAGTCGGTGGATCCCGTGTTGATACTTAAGCTCATACCGGCTCCACGTGGTACCGCGGCAACTTCGGATCGATTTCCGCGCTCCAGGCATCGATCCCGCCGCGCAGGCTTTTGACATTCTCAAATCCGTGGCCTTGAAAATAAGCGGCCGCGTCCATGCTCCGCGCGCCGGTGTGATCGTAAATCACAAAAAGGTCTGTCCGCGACCCGTGGCCTGGAATTTCCTGCATGAGTTCCTGGGTAAACAAATGGGCCTCCGGCAACTTCACCGCTTCCCATTCCTCGCGGGTGCGGACATCGAG
>JBBRMO010000300.1:0-3231 GCA_038230815.1 Chthoniobacterales bacterium | reverse complement strand
GAAGTTATCTCGTCTCCGAACCAGGATAACCCGCTTATGGACGGGAATACGCCGCTGCTCGGCCTGGACGTCTGGGAGCATGCTTATTCCCTTAATTACCAGAACCGCCGGCCTGACTTCATCATGGCCTGGTGGAATGTCGTAAATTGGGACGAAGTCGCGAAGAATTATTGAGTTAACAAGGAGGGGCGGTTTACAAACCGCCCGCCTAATAATCGGCGGTTTGTAAACCGCCCCTCCTTGGTGGCTTTTCTAAACGACAACTACCTCAAGCTCCAGGCCGGCTATCTCTTCCCTGAGATTGCCCGGCGGGTGAGGGAATTTTGCGTCGCGAATCCGGACGCGGCGAAACGGCTGATTCGTTGTGGCATCGGCGACGTCACCGAACCGTTGCCGCCCGCCGTCATCACCGCGATGCATCGCGCCGTCGACGAGCTCAGCGTGCGGGAAACCTTTCGCGGCTATGGCCACGAGCAGGGCTTGGAATCTCTCCGCGAAACGATCGCGCGCCAGGATTACCGCGATCGCGGGATGGAAATAGCCGCGGACGAAATATTTGTCTCGGAGGGGTCCAAGTCCGATTGCGGTTATATTCTCGATATTTTGGGTGAGCGGAACCGAATTGCGATCACCGATCCGGTTTATCCCGCTTATGTCGACACGAATGTCATGGCGGGCCACACCGGGGGTGCCGGCGATTCCGGACGTTACCAAGGAATCACCTATTTGCCTTGCCGGCCCACGAACCATTTCGTGCCGGAGCCCCCGACCGAGCCGGTGGACGTCATCTACCTTTGCTTTCCGAATAACCCAACAGGCGCCGTGGCATCGCGAGAGGAGTTGAGTCGTTGGGTGAAATTTGCCCGCGAACACGAAGCGATCATCCTTTTCGACGCGGCCTACGAAGCGTACGTCAGTGACCCGGCGATTCCGCATTCGATTTACGAAATCCCCGGGGCGCAGGAATGCGCCGTCGAATTCCGCAGCTTCTCGAAGAATGGCGGATTTACCGGGGTGCGCTGCGGTTTTACGGTTATGCCGAAGGCGCTGCTGGCACGGGCGAGCGATAATCGCCGGCTGCCCTTGCACTCCCTTTGGCATCGGCGGTGGAGCACGAAAGCGAATAGCGTCAGTTATCCGGTGCAACGCGGAGCGGAAGCTGTTTATAGCTCCGAAGGAAGAGCCCAGGTGCGCCACCTCATCGATCATTATATGGGGAACGCGAGGATTCTGCGCGATGCAGCTCAGGGCGCTGCTTTGCGGGTCTATGGGGGCGTTAACGCGCCCTACATCTGGGTGGAGACTCCCGAAGGCCTCACGAGCTGGCAGATGTTCGACCGGATGTTGCAGGAACTGAATGTCGTGGTCACGCCGGGCAGCGGTTTTGGCGCCTGTGGCGAAGGATTCTTCCGTATCTCCGCTTTCAACAGCCGCGAGAACGCGGAGGAAGTCGGACGGCGATTGGCGAATCTGTAAGGCTGGAGACGACGTGCCTCCAGGCCATTTCGTGACTCATGGCGCGCATCCTCCGGCACGAGGGCGTGCCGGCTCCAATGGCTGCCGAGGTATTGGTCTTGTTCGGCCGCTCGTTCGGCTCGACAGAGTCTCGCCCTACCAAAGTCAATCTTCGTTCGAGAGCGCTCCTCCTGCGTGGAAGGAAAATTGGACGTGCCTTAGGTGGATCAGGCGCTCCGTCGCGCGATGCCTAAATTTGCCGGCTCCGCCGGGACTTGCCGCCATCGAGCGGCGGAGCGCTCGATCCACCTTGTCGCGACACCGTGTCGCGCGTAAATTTCGCCCTCGGAAAATTTATGGCCGTCACCACGAAGAATCTCCCGCAGCTTTATCGTTTCTGTTTCCTGATGACAGGTGCCGCCGAGAAGGCGCAGGCTGCGTTTCAGGACACAGTGCGTGAAGCTGCGTTACGGTCCGCGGGCGACGAGCCGCCGCCGGACCGGCTCTGGTTTTTTCGTGACGCCCGGTGGCGTTGTTTGGCCCTGGGCGAGCACGACCTGCAAGCCGAGCCCGGAATGCTGGAGGAAACCGAGATTGCCCCGATGGCGCGGATGCAGATCGAACAGCTGGACCCCAATCAACTTGCACTCTGGATTTCGGCCGCGCCCGATCCCCAACGCAGCGCCCTGGCACTTTTCTATCTCGATGAATTCGGTTTGGCCGAGCTCCTTTCTCTGCTGGAAATGAAAGCCGGGGAATTCTCTGAGCTCATTTGCAGCGGGCGCCGCCAATTTCAGGCGTGGCTCGATTCCACTATCGCCTATTACGCGGGAGGGACCTTCGATGCCGGATAAGTCTGAGCTTCTCCTGGGGTGCGCTCCGATCACAGAAAAGCCGGGGATGGATCGCGCGATGCGCGTGGCCATCCAGCGGGTGCGCCACGGCAAGAAAGCGGCCACGTTTGGCCACCAACAGGCGTTCGATGCGGCGATCGCAAAACTCGTCCAGGACATCCCGGTGGATGCGCAGATCGCCGAATGGTTCGTGAACGAAAACCTGATTCCGGTTGTTCGGAGCGGGTGGAAGAAGGTTCTGTTCAATCCTGTCGTGATTGCAATCGTTATCGCCCTTCTGGTGATCGCCGGTGTCTTCGCCTACCGGGTGCACGAACATTTGCGGGACTTTCCCGGGGCCGACAAGGCGCGACGGCTGCTGACGGTGGGCGCGTCGAACCGGTCCGTCCTGCTCGACCCGTTGCAGACCGATGCCGGCGCCTTGAGCGATCTATTTTTCCTGAAGCACCGGCTCGAGCACTACGACGTGCCCTTGGAGTTCGCGGAATTTCGCACGCTTGGGACGAGAGTCTTTGACGACGATGAAGTCCGACGCGTCGCCCAAATCTGGATAAAGGAAAAACGGATGCAGTTCTTCCTTTTCCCGGCCGAGCCGGACAAGGATGGGAAGGTCACCGATTTTTCCGACTGGCGGTTTGTCGAGCTGGAAGGCTGGACAGGCGCGGTTACGCAGCGAAACGGCGTCTGTTTCATGGCCGCCCTTCGCGGAGGCGAAAAAGATCTTCAGCTGTATCTCGACAAGAAAAAGCAGTAACGGTGGTCAAAAGTCATGGCGTTGACATTGCAGCGCCCCGACGTTCAATTGGTCGCCGCAAACGCCAGGGTAGAGCAGCCCCGAAAGCTTTCGGGGTTGGACGACGTTTGGGTGAGATTGGTAAGGATAGGAAATTTGTACGCCAGGGTAGCTCAGCGGTAGAGCAGG
>JBBRMO010000299.1:0-3246 GCA_038230815.1 Chthoniobacterales bacterium | reverse complement strand
CGCCGGAAAAATCAATCGCGGTGCTGCCGTTTGAAAACCTCAGCTCCAACCAGGAGAACTCCTTCTTCGCCGATGGCGTCCAGGACGAAATCCTGACCAACCTGGCGAAGGTAGCGGACTTGAAAGTCATCAGCCGGACCAGCGTGATGCAGTATCGGACGACCACGGCGCGTAATCTCCCCGAGATCGGGCAGGCGCTTAAAGTGGCGCACGTTCTCGTTGGAAGTGTCCAGCGCGCAAATAACCGCGTCCGGGTGACGGCGCAGCTGATCGATGCGCGGACGGATGCGCATTTGTGGGCAGAACATTACGACCGCCCCCTCGACGACGTTTTCGCGATCCAAAGCGAGATCGCGAAAAAAATTGTGGAACAACTGCGCGCAAAATTATCGCCCGGGGAGAAGGCCGCCATCGAACTGCCACCGACGATCGACCTGCAGGCGTACGATCTTTATAATGAAGCGAAGGCGATCATTGCCACCAGCGCTTTTGGCGCCGGGTTCGGCGACAAGCTGACGGAAGCGGCGCGGTTACTGGATGCCGCCGTGGCGAAAGATCCGGAATTCCTGTTCGCCTACTGCGATCTCGCGGGGGTTCACGATTTCACTTATTTCAGCGGGGTCGACCACACCCCGGCGCGGCTCGCCCTGGCGGAGAAAGCGGTCCAAAACGCCTTGCGCTTGCGCCCCGAGAGCGGCGACGCCCACCTGGCGTTGGCACGGCATTTCTATCAGGGTTATCTTGAATACGACAAGGCCCTTGCCGAGCTCGCGATCGCGGCCCAGACGCTACCGAATGATCCGCGCGTTTTCGAATTGACCGGATACATCATCCGCCGTCAGGGCCGCCAGGAGGAAGGGCTGCGAAATCTCGAGCGGGCCCTCGAGCTCGATCCGCGCAATTTTGCCACGCTCCAACAGATCGCCTTGAGCTACGAGGGTCTCCGACGCTACCAGGAAATGGTCGATGCTCTTGACCGCGCGCTGGCGATCGTCCCCAACGATGTGGATACCAAAATTTCCCGAGGCCAGGCCGAATTGGATTGGAAGGCCGATCCACGCCCGCTCCACACCACGATCGATGCTCTCCTGGCCAGCCAACCGGCGTCCGCCGACAGCTTCGCCGACAATTGGTTTTACCTCGCCCTCTGCGAACGCGACTTCGCCGCCGCCCAACGCGCCCTGGACGCCCTGGGCGAACATACCTACGGCCCCGATGCGATTCTGTTCAGCCCGACGTTCGGCCGGGGTTTCGTGGCGCGCTTGCAAGGGGATTCGGCCGGGGCCCACGCTGCTTTCACCGCCGCCCGCGAACAACAGGAAAAACTGATTGCCACGCAAGGCGAATACGCGCCCGCTCTTTGTGTGCTCGGGATGATCGATGCCGCTCTCGGCCGGAAAGATGAAGCGTTGCGCGAGGGCCGGCGCGCGGTCGAGATGCTTCCCGTGGAGCGCGATGCCCTCAACGCCGTTCGCGTCCGCGAATTCCTCGCGATCATCTATGCCTGGACAGGGGAAAAAGATCTCGCGCTTCAGCAGTTCGAGGCCGCCACGAAATATCCCGCGTCAGCCAGCTATGGTCAACTACGCCTCCATCCCTACTGGGATCCGCTCCACGGAGATCCCCGCTTCGAGAAGATCGTTAATTCCCTTGCTCCGAAGTAGCCCGACGACAAAGTGATGCTGGAGCCGGCACGCCCTTGTGCCGGAGGCGAAATCCCTTCGCTGATTCTGAACGGCCCAGGGGCAGGCCGGCTTCAGCGGAACAACGCCTATCGGAACCGGTCCGCAGACGGAGTGCTCTCTTCTTCCGGCGCCGGCGTCGCCCGCGGCTCCGCTTTGGACTCGGGCTTGGGCGCCGACGATTCTTTTTTCTTTTTCGTTTTCGCCGGTTTCTTCTCGTGTTCGGTGCGCACCATAACACGCCGCTGGATGACGCTGCCGGTTTGCAACGGCATCAGCACTTCCTCATAATCCTTGTTCGATTTGGAGGCGCAGCCTTCCCCGCCCCACGCAAGGCAGAGAACAGCTAGAACGGCGATTAAGCGATGATGCATGAACAATTGATTCCTCCGCCGGTGAGGGAATCAGGAAGTTCGACGCCGGGCAAGAACAACCGCATAAATTCCGCCACTTTCCGGGTCGCCGGGCCGAAGGGCGAAAAGTTGCCTCTCTATCTTTGGTATTGAAGAGCTTCTGGGACGCATTACTCTGCGCATCGCCAATGACCAGTCGGGCCCTCTTTCGAATCATCCTTTCCTTGTGCGCCCTCACTCTGGTGGTCGGCTGCGCCGAAATCCCACCCACCACGACTAGCGCCCCGGTCGCTCCCACTCCGCCACCCGGCTACTGGAATGGCGACGGAGTGCCGGGCTCGCCCAAAATCGTGGTCAACATTACCAATCAGCGCGCCTATTTCTTCAAAGGGAAACAACTCGTAGGCGAATCGACCGTTTCGACCGGCAAGAAAGGGTTTTCCACTCCCCCAGGCACGTATCAGGTTCTCTCGAAGGACAAAGATCACGTCTCGACGGTGTTTGGCGATTACGTGGATGATTTCGGCAATGTCCTCAAATCAAATATCGATTCGAGAAAGGATTCCAGGCCGTCCGGCTCGCACTACGACGGCGCGCGCATGCCGTATGCGATGTTTTTCCGCGGCGGCTATGCCATGCACCAGGGTTACGTCCCACCCTATGCCGCCTCGCACGGCTGCATCCGCGTGCCGGCGGGAATGGCTAACGTCTTCTTCGATAACGCGCCGGTGGGAACGCCCGTCATCGTGAAGGAATCGCCGGCCGAATCGTATTCTCGCGTCGAGCCCATCAATGGTCCGCTGTCGCCTCCTTCTTCTGTCTTTGTTCCGTCTCCTTCCTCTGCTGCGGTTCGTCCCACTTCCATTCGTTCCACGGTTACTGCGCCCACTCTGGTTCCGTCTCCTTCACCTGCTGCTGTTCGCCTCACTCCCGTTCGTTCTACGGTTACTGCGCCCACTCCGGTTCCCCTTCGCTCTCCCGCTCCCACTCCAGTTCGTGTCGTTTCCCGCGCGCCCGCTCCCGTTCGGTCAACGCATGCGTCCGTTTCTGCCGCGGCGACTCCGGCTCCCGTCCCAGTTCGGTCTCCTTCACCCGCTCCCATTCGTCCTCCCGCGCCCGCTTCCGTTCACCCCACGCCGACACCCTCTCATTCTCGTAGTTCTGGTCACGTTCGTTCCCGTACTCGTAGTCGCGCGCCCGCGCCTTCTCCT
>JBBRMO010000298.1:0-3248 GCA_038230815.1 Chthoniobacterales bacterium | reverse complement strand
TCGCCTCGATTTCGTGATGGAGCGGCCGTTCCAACGGATCACCTATGCGGAAGCAGTCGAGTTACTCGAGAAGAGCGGAGAGAAATTCGAGTTCCCGGTCGCTTACGGAGCCAACCTGCAATCGGAGCACGAGCGCTGGCTAACGGAGAAACATTTCAAGTGTCCGGTAACGGTTTTCAATTATCCGAAGGAGATCAAGCCGTTCTACATGCGTTTGAATGACGACGGAAAGACCGTGACGGCGATGGACGTGCTGGTTCCCGGGATCGGCGAGATTGTCGGAGGAAGTCAGCGCGAGGAGCGGCTGGAAGTGCTCGAGGCAAACATGCGGCGGCACCAGATGGACCCGGCGGATTACAAATGGTACCTCGACTTGCGCCGCTACGGGACGGTGCCCCATTCCGGTTTCGGCCTCGGATTCGAGCGGATGCTTATGTTCGTCACCGGCGTCTCGAACATTCGCGATGTCATTCCCTTCGCCCGCACGCCCGGCAGCGCGGAATTTTAGGGACGGAATTTCCGGCATCCCGAGCGAAGTCGAGGGATCTCGCGGAACGTCGAGCGACCAGTCTCGGGAGCCCTCGACTTCGCTTCGCTCCGCTCGGGATGACAAGGATTCTTGCTCTTGCGCTCCTGGGTGACCGTTGGGTGAGCTGCCTTTCTCCCTTGTTTTGCTCCGCCCGAAAGTTCTAACCTCCCGAACTCAACCTTTAACCGAGAACTTCACGATCATGATGAACCGCCGAACTCTTAATCAGGGCCTTGCGCTCGCCGTCGCCGCCACGCTCACAATGAATCAGTCCCTTTGGGCCGCGGACGATCTCGCGCCGATCAAAGCGGAGATCACGAAACGACACGATGAGGCGCTGAAGCGTCTCCAGGACTGGATCAAACTGCCCTCGATCGCCGCCGAGAATCTTAATTCGGCGGAAGGCGCGGAATACATGGCGAAACTGGCGAAGGACGCCGGTTTTCAGCAGGCGACCGTGATTCAAACAGATGGGAAACCAGGTGTGTTTGCGACGCTGGACGCAGGCGCCGCTAAAACGGTCGGACTTTATTTTATGTACGATGTGAAGCAGTTCGATCCGAAGGAATGGACTTCGCCCCCTTTGGATGCGGCGCTGGTCGATAAACCCGGATTAGGAAAAGCGATTGTCGGTCGCGGCGCGGTGAATCAAAAGGGACCGGAGTCGGCGTTTCTCGCGGCGCTCCATGCGATCAAGGGCGCGGGCAAAAAAATGCCAGTGAACCTGGTAATGGTCGCGGAGGGTGAAGAGGAAATAGGTTCGCCGCACATCGGGCAGATCGTGCACAAGCCGGAAGTCCAGGCGGCCCTCGCGAAAACCACGGGCGTCTTCATGCCGTCGTCGATGCAGGATCTTGATGGCGTCGTCACGGTAAGCCTCGGAGCGAAGGGCGTGGTCGAGTTGGAGCTGGTTTCAACTGGCGAGAAATGGGGGCGCGGACCGGGGAAGGACATTCATTCGTCGCTGAAGGCGATGGTCGATAGTCCGGCCTGGCACCTCGTGAAAGCGCTCACCACCCTGGTGTCGGAAGATGGGAATGAGATCACGATCGATAATTATGCGAAGCCGCGTCCGATCAGCGACGAGGAGAAGAAGATGATTGTGGATGCTTCGAAGATTCGCAGTGAAGCGCAATCGAAGAAGCAGATGAGCGTGCAACATTGGATCGGTGACCTGCCGTGGGAGCAGGCGAACATCCGCCTGGCGTCACAGCCAACCGCGAACATCGAAGGACTGGTGGGCGGTTACACTGGACCGGGCGGGAAAACCGTCTTGCCCCACAAGGCGGTGGCGAAAATGGATTTCCGCCTGGTGCCCGATATGAAAGCGGCGGACGTGGTGCCGGCCATTAAGGCGCATCTGGCCAAGCGCGGTTTCGGCGATATCGAAGTGAACATGAGCGGTGGTTATGATCCGACCCAGACCGCGGCGAGCGCGCCCTTGATTCAGGCGCAGATCGCGGTGCTGAAACGGGCCGGCATCGAGCCGGTCATGTGGCCGCGGAACGCCGGGTCGTATCCCGGTTTTGTCTTCACCGGCGAGCCGTTGAAGCTCGCGTCGGGACATTTCGGTCTCGGCCACGGGAGCGGCGCGCACGCGCCGGACGAATATTACGTCATCGAGTCGACCAACCCAAAGATTCAGGGGTATGACGGTGCCGCGATGTCGTTCGTGGAATATCTTTACGAGCTTGGGAAGTAACTAGACAGGATTTACAGGATTGGGATTGATAAAGACACAGCTCTCGTGTCTTCAATCCTTTGAATCCCGTTAATCCTGTCCGAAATTCCGGTGTCCCTTTTGGGTATCGTCCAGAATTGAAGGCAGCTTACTTCTTCTTGCCTTCGCCGGGCCGATAATCTTCCTCGGCGGCTTCGAACGCTTTCTCGAGGCCGACCATGTCTTCGCCGGGGCGCAGATTGTCGAACGCTTCGGATTCGCGCTTGAGCTCTTCTTCGGAATAATTCGCGGCCTTGATCGAGAGACCGATGCGGCGCTCGACTTTGTCCACCTTGATGACGCGGGCTTCGACTTCCTGGCCGACCTTGAGCACGTCCTTCACCTTCGCGACGTGATCCTCGCTCAACTGGGAGATATGAACGAGGCCATCGATGTCGTCCTGCAATTGCACGAACGCACCGAAGCTCGCGAGCTTTGTCACCTTGCCGGTAACGAGGTCGCCGATCTTGTACTTCGTGTCGATTTCCTTCCAGGGATCGTCGCTCAGCTGTTTGATGCCGAGGCTGATCCGCTGGTTCACCTTGTCGATGTCGATGACGACCGCTTCCACTTCGTCGTTCTTCTTAAAGACTTCGCTCGGGTGATTGATCTTGCGGGTCCAGCTCAAATCGGAGACGTGGATCATTCCGTCGATGCCGTCTTCGAGCTCCACGAACGCGCCGTATGCGGTCATGTTCCGGATCGCGCCCTTCACGTGGCTGCCGATGGTAAACTTCTTCTCGATCTCATCCCACGGATTCGGTTCGAGCTGGCGGAGGCCCAGTGAGATTTTTTGCTCTTCCTTGTTCACTCCGAGCACGACCGCCTCGACTTCCTGACCCTGGGTCAGGACATCGGACGGACGCATGATGCGCTTCGTCCAGGACAATTCGGAAACGTGAAAGAGACCCTCGACGCCTTCCTCGAGTTCGACGAACGCACCGTAGGGCACGAGGTTCGTGATCTTGCCTTTGACGTGCTGACCGGCCGGGAAACGTT
>JBBRMO010000297.1:0-3248 GCA_038230815.1 Chthoniobacterales bacterium | reverse complement strand
TTCGATCAGTTCGAGGAGATTTTCACCCTCGGCGAGAGGCGTCGCGAGATGGCCGATGATTTTCGCGAAACCCTGGCGGCGATTGTCGAGAATCGGATGCCCGATGAGGTTCGTGGCGTTATTGAGAGCGACGATGGACTGGCTGAGCGCGTCGATTATCACGCTCATCCGGCCAAGGTCTTGTTGTCTTTGCGCGAGGATTACCTTCACCTGCTCGAACGCTGGCGGCGGCGACTGCCAGCTTTGATGGATAACCGGATGGAGCTGCGGCCCCTCAGCGGCGCGCAGGCGGTGCAAGCCGTTACCGAACCGGGAAGTCTGCGCCCGGACAAATCGCCAATCGTCTCGACCGAAATCGCGCAGGCCATTGTGCGCTTCGTGGCGGGCGCCCAGTCGGACGCGCCGCTGGAGGAGATCGATGCCGTCCCTCCGCTGCTCAGTCTGATGTGCGCGGAGCTAAATGCCCAACGCCTCCTCGCCGGTGACGAAACAATCTCCGCGGAACAGCTGGAAGGTCGCAGCGGGCACATTCTCGAGAAATTTTATTCGGATACGTTCGCGAATCATCCCGCCGCGGTCCGCGAGTTTGTCGAGGATCGTCTCCTTTCTGAATCGGGCCATCGCCAGTCCGTTACTCTCGACACGGCCGAAGCGGAACTGGCGCGGGCCGGCCTGACGAAGGAGGCCGCATCGCTGGCCATCGCGGATTTGGTGGAGCGCCGGCTTCTCATCGCGGATGAGCGCGGTGGAGTCCGGAGAGTGGAACTGACGCACGACGTGTTGACCAGCGTGGCTGCAGCCAGCCGCGCAAATCGTCGCGAGCAGGAAGCAAACGCACGGCTGGCGGCGCGACAACGGGAGCGGATGCGCCGGCAACGAAGAATTGCGCTCACGGTGGTTACAGGGTTGCTGTTGGGCTGCGCGGCCCTCATTACCTATGCGTATCGAACTCGGCAGGAGGTCAGGTATCGCGAACTTCTCGATGCTGGAAATTTCCTCCTGGAGAGCGGCGATTATCCACTCGCTCTCGAAAAGTTAAAGGAAGCGGCCGGGCTCAGATCATCGCGGGCGGAGGCCTGGTTTGGAATGGGAGATTCGTTGGTTCGCCAGGCTTACGGGGCGGGTGACGTCAGGAATACTCCGATCCTTTTGGAAGCGATTGACGCTTATAACAAGGCCGTCGCCATCGAGAAACGGAATAATGCCACGAGCGCTCAACATGAAATGGGCTTGGCCAGACTGGCGCAGGCCTACGTCGGGTTAGGCGATGTTTACGCCCTGGGCGTTGATCCTGATTTCTCCAAAGCGCGTTTTCTTTATAAGCAAGCCGAAACAGCTGATCCTGGTTCGCCCGATTCTCATGTCGGTTACGGCAATATCTTTTTGGAGGAAGGGCAATTCCGCCAGGCGAAGGAGCAGTATGAAGCGGCCTTGAAAGTGGCACGACAGCGAAACAGCCCGAACTACGGCGCTCACGTGGGGCTGGGAGGGGCGTTCTTCGCGCTCGGCGACTATCGACTGGCCGTTGAAGAATTTAACCGCGCGATCGGGGCGAATCCCGGTGCCGTCATCGCGAGATTTCGTCTGGCCGGCGCACTCTACATGAATGACTCCACCGATCCTCACGCGGCCGAGATGTTCCAGAGCCTGCTTGGATCCAACATGAAGCGGCTCGATTCCCTCACGGAAATGAATCTCGCCTACATGCTCCTGGAAAAGACCGGGGCGTCGGCCGACGCCCTGCCGGAAGCCGTGAAGGATTTGGAAGAAGCCTACGTGAAAGATCCCTTCGCTTTTTCCGCGTTTCGGCTCGGGATCGGCCGCGCCTTGCAGGGAAAGCAACCGGAAGCGTTGAAGCTTTGGACGGAAGCTTCGACCCTCACCTGGGGAAGTGACTCGCTTTCGCGGCGCATTTATTCACCGCTGCTGGGCGCATTGCGCGATCAACCCGACGCCTTGTCTGCGTTCAAACAGGTGACGGAGCAACTGGCGCAGGAGGGAGCGACCGGCTTTCTGACCCTGGTGAAGCGCGACACCGAACTCATTCATCGCTCCGGCATTTTCGCGAAGCAAATTGAGCCTGTGATCGCCATCCTGGACGAAGCGATCGTCACGTCGCGTGAGCATAACAAGCCCCTCGCGAGCGTCCCGGAAACGCGGCCCACCCCCGCGCCTCCCTGATTCTCATCTTGCCGCGGAAAATTAGCGTTGACTCTGATGGGCTGATTAGGAAGATGCGCCGATGCCTTGTCCGTCCTCGCTTCGCCCATTGCGCCGCTCGGCTCGCCCCGGCATTACGGTGAAATTTCTCGGAGCCTTCGTTCTGTTCGGCCTCGTTGGTGCGCCTTCCGGTTTCGCCGGCTCGGAACTCACCTACGATTCAAAGCAAACGCCTGCTTTGGAGCAAGGGCCGACCGTGGAAATCCCCGTTGCCGCCAGGGAGTCTCGCGGGATGGTGACTTTGGAGGGACCGTCGGGCATGTTTCTTAATCCCACCTCGGCCACTTTGCCGCAGGGCCAGTTCTCCCTGGGCTACTGCTTTGTCCTGACCAATCAGGAAACGGATATTCTCGGGCACCACATGTTTCTGAGTTACGGCGTGCGCGACTGGCTGGAACTCGGCTTCGTCGCCGACATGGTCAACTTCAGAACCACGGGAGGAGAGCTTCCCAAGGGATCCTACGGTGCGGCTGGACCCATGGCCCGGATCCGTTTGGTGCGGGATCGAAGCTGGTGGCCGGAAGTGAGTCTGGGCGCGTATTCGAAATGGGGAACCGACAATTTTGATTCCGACAACGTATACCTCGCCGTTTCGAAGACCTTGCCCGTGGATGAGAAGGGCTTTGTCAGAACCGTAACCTTCCAGGGCGGGTTCCGTGAATCGTGGCTCCAGGCCCCTGATCGGAATACAAACCGTTTTTATGGGGGCGTGGAAATACAACTCCCCGGAAATTTCTATGTCATCGGCGAGGTCACGCAGTTCGCCAGCAAGAAGGATGAGTTCATGCCCTGGGCGGCTGGCATTCAGTGGAGAGGGCGTCGCTTCGGTGTCACCGCGGCCATCGTGCAAAGCGGCGATGATGACCCACCTAGCATCTATCTTGGAATCGGAGGCGGTTTGGGTGCGGAACCAGTGCGCACTCCCACTCGTCCAGTCTCGAGGCCGTAGCCGTTTTGCGGGGTCGCTAAGTGTTGTTCGCGTGCCTGGGGAGATTCGAACCCCCAATTTGCTGATCCGAAGTCAGGGG
>JBBRMO010000296.1:0-3260 GCA_038230815.1 Chthoniobacterales bacterium | reverse complement strand
TGCGTTTTGCCGAGCCCGACGCCGCCGTAGATGAAGAGCGGGTTGTAAGTGCGGGCCGGCGTTTTGGCGACGGCGAGACTGGCGGCGTGCGCGATTTCGTTGTTCGGACCGACCACGAACGATTCGAAATTGTTCCGAGGATTCAGGCCGAGCGAATTGCTGGATTGTTTCGCGTCCCGGGCCGTTTCGCGGGCAAATTCTCTGGTGGCAATTTCCGCGGCGTCGTCCTCTTCTTTTTTCGCCGCGCCATCGGAATCCGTGGCGAAACTGACGGAGCGCGGCGAGCCAAAAGCGCTGACGATGGCGGTCTGCAAGGCGGCCATGTGGTTACTCTCGATCCAAAACTGGTAGATCTTGTTCGGAACGCGAAAAGTGAAGGATTCGTCGGTGGCGTGGACGAGCTTCACGGCCGAAAACCAGCGCTTGAAAGTGTCCGGGCTCACCTGCGGCTTGAGTGCTGCCGACAGTTTCTGCCATAGCTGCGAATTCTTCTCGTCCATGCCGACTTGTTAACAGCGTTAAACAACCCGCAATTCGCCCGGCGAGAGCGAAATTGGCAGGTTGAGGAATTTTTGCGTCGCGTAGTTTCTCCCGAGATAGCGCGGCGACATTTGCGAGGGGAACGGGGTTAAACTACGAAAATACGAGGGAAAAAGGAGTAAAGTCCCATTCCACGCCACCGGAAGGGTGGCCAAAGAGAAATCTTCGAGAGAGGTCTCGTCCGCTCTGGCGGGTTTTATAATCATTCTAGCTCTTCGTGATCTTGAAATCTTGTTCACAACTTATTAACAACAGCGATCGTTGCTCCCTGCCAGCGGCTTGAGATTAGAAACCGGCTGCCGAGCCGACAAGAAAAAACCTGAATTTTATTTTCGGGTACAAACCAAAAAAATCTTGACGAAAAATCCGGTTCGGAATTGCAGAGAGCACGCCCACGTGAACGAGTTGACCCGATCCGCTCGCACGCGGAACATTGCAGCAGATTCGTCCCCGTTGCCTCCAGCGCATCGCCGAAATGTCTCTTCATCGATCCGGAAAAATCGTGAACCCGGCAGGTCAGGAAGTGGGGGTTTGCCACCGCCGAACTGAAAAAACGGCGATGGCGAACCCTCGCTTCCTAACCTGGTTTGCCGTGCTCGTGCTGATCTTCGTGGGGGTGCCTTCCGTGCCCGCGGTGGAGGATATTCCTCCTCCCTTTGGTTTTCACTGGAACGATTCCATGACGAAACTCGAGCAGGTCCTGGGTGGCGCGAAGGCGAAAATCATCAGCCGCGATCGAAAGGAGAAGCGCGAGGTCTGGACGGTCGAAGGCCTGGTCCAACCGGGGTTGCGGCGGACGCTCTTCATTTTCCGCGACGGTTTTCTCGTCGAAGTGGAACTGCAGTACGAATATCCGGATTGGACGATCGAGCGTTTCAACGAGCGCATGGGCGAAATCCGGCGGTACTTCGACGCCAAGTTCGGCACCGGAAAGCTGGTCTCCCGGACGCGCGATACCGATTCGGACGTGGTCCAGACGCTGGTCGGCTACCAATGGATTGTGAGCGGCACGATGCTCGAGCTGTTTTATTTTTCCGCGCAGCGCGACCAACTCGTCTTCCGCAGCATCACCGTCACCTATAAAGCGATATAGTTGCGGCGAGACGCACTGTCATCGCGAGGCGGACGAAGCGCGCCGAAAGGACCGAGCCCACTCCGCGGCTCGGGATGACGGCGTTCCTTACAGATTGGCCGTTTCTTTCTGGAGCCGCTTGAGCCGGCTCGCGTGAACTGTCTTCGTGGCTGAATTCATTCGGTCGATGAAAAGAATTCCGTTGAGATGATCGACTTCGTGTTGCAAGGCGCGCGCGAGCAGGCCCGATGCCTCAATCTGGAGCTCTTCCCCGTCGAGCGTCCGGGCTTTCACCGCGACGGAGATAGACCGATCGATCTCGGCTGTGATCTCGGGAAAGCTCAGGCATCCCTCCGTGCCAGATTCTTTTTCCGCTCCGAGGTCGAGGACCGGATTCACGAGGACGAGTGGCATGGCCGTGCCCAGATCCGCCACCGTTACGCCGTTCAGTTTCATCGTGCTCGGCCGGTCTTCGA
This sequence comes from Chthoniobacterales bacterium, assembly GCA_038230815.1. GTDB lineage: Bacteria > Verrucomicrobiota > Verrucomicrobiia > Chthoniobacterales > UBA10450 > AV80. The sequence goes on along the minus strand of JBBRMO010000296.1, from coordinate 1,172 downwards.
CTTGCGACACGTCGAGCACGGTAAGCTGAAGCGCGTGGCCAACCTGTTGCGCCGCCAGCCCCACCCCGTTGGCCGCGTGCATCGTCTCGAGCATGTTCTCGGCGAGGGCGTGGATCTCGTCGTTGATCTCGTCGATCTCTCTTCCTTTCGCCCGCAGAATCGGGTCGCCATACTTCCGGATCGGTAATCTCATTTCCCCTCGCGCGTAAACGCCGGCAAGTTTTTCACCCCGGCAAGCTTTAACGCATCCATCACTTTGATGATCGTTCCAAACGACGCCTTTTTGTCGGCTTGTAACGCCATTCCCGACCTGCGCGTTGCCGGCAAATTCCGAACCGACGCCTCCAGTTCGTCCACGGCGATGACCTGCCCATCGAGCCGGACTTCGTCGTTCTCATTCACACTGACGACAGCGTGCTCCTGCTCGGAGGAAGCCTTGTTCGACGTTTTCGAATCCGGCAAATTGATCTGGACCTCGGGTTGATCGCGCTTAAACGTGGTCGAGACGACAAAGAAAATCAGCAGGATCGTCAGAATGTCGACCAGCGACACGATAATGATGGAAGGCGCGCGCCGTTTCCGGACTGCGATTTTCATGGCAACAAAAGAGCGGCCTGGGTTACGCCACGGGTGCGCGAGCGGACGCCGGCACGGTCGCGCGCGAGGCCGTTGCCGCCTCGCCGCTCGGGACACGGCCATAATAACATTTCGCGATGAGATCGGAGACGAGCGATTCCATTTCGACCGACATTACCTCCACTTTTTTCGAAAAGTAGCTGAACGCAATCAGCGCCGGCACCGCGATCGACAACCCGAAGATCGTGCAGTTGAGCGCTTCGGAGATGCCGAGGGCGACCGCTTTCGTATCGGACGCGCCCGAGCTTAACCCGAGCCCGGAGAAAACATGGACGAGGCCGGAGACCGTTCCGATAAGGCCGATCAACGGGGCGATCCCCGTCACCACCTCGAGCACAATCAGACCGCGCTCCAGACGCACCAGCTCGCGGCGGGCTCGCGTTTGCACCGACTCGATATTTTCCGAACGCGGCCAGCGCAGATGCTGCAACGCTGTCCGGACCACGGCCGCGAGCGACGAACTGTCGTCGTTCACGATCCGCGTCAGCCGTTCCGCGCTGCCGCCCGGCATCAGGCGCTCGATCTCGCTCTCAATC
>JBBRMO010000295.1:0-3262 GCA_038230815.1 Chthoniobacterales bacterium | reverse complement strand
TCTATTACAGGACGAAGCCGATGGGCCGCGATTTTCGTCCCGGGTTCACGCCGGAGCTGACCCCGAAACAGATGCTGGCGCTCGGGGTGTTTGGCGGGAAATACATGACTGATTGTCGCGAAGAATTCCCTGCCAACTGGTTTGGTCGCGCGAAGTTTTCGAAAGATCGGCAGCGGGCTTCGTTGAATTACTTTGGCGTGAACGCGTCGCAGCCCCTCAAGGTGTGGCGTCAGAAAGGGTGGATTCACCCGGACGATCCCCGCGGCTGGTTCCAATGGTATTGCCGCTATTATTCCGGACGCAGGCACGAAGATGATCTGCGTCAGGTCAAACGCTGGCGCGCGGTCCGGCGTCACGTGGCCCAGCTCAAGAAAAATTGCGTGCGGCGCGATCTGGATTGTCGCCGGCGGCAACGGCAGGCGCTTTTACATTGGGCCTACGATTCGCGAAAAATCTGAATTGGAGGGCGTCCGTGTCAGACGCCACCGAGGCGTATTCGTCGCCTGACACAGACACCCTTCAAAATCTGCCGCTCCATAATTAGTCTAGTCACCGACTTCGCATCCAAGAGATGATCTTCCTTTGCCTCCCATGGGCTTAACGGTAGTGCAGCCGGACCAGACGTGGCGGTTCGTCGAGAACGACCAGGAAGAGATTGTCGTAATCGTTCTCGGCGATATTTATCGGCTGGGTGATTCCCAATCCCTTGATCAGGTCCGGAATGGTGTTGCCATGGCCGACGACCAGGGCATTGCCTGGACTGGAGCGGAGCCGGGCGATCAGCGCGGTTGTGTCGTGAGCGGGGATGATGGTGGGATCGAGGTGAAGCAGCTTCGAGAGAGGGCCGGCGGTTTGCTGGGTGCGTTTTAGTTCTGTCGCGAAGATGATGGAAATGCCGGCGTCTCTCAGCACGGCCGCAAGGGATTCCGCTCGCGCGCGACCGGCTTCCGAGAGGTCGGGGTCGGTCCCACCCGTTCCGGCCTTTTCAGCGTGGCGGACAAGAAAGATGGTTGATTGGGCGGGCGCTACGGAAATGAACAGACCGGAAAAAAGAAGAAGCAATATAAAACGTTTCATGGTGAATTCGCGTACTCTATCAGGGCCGCAGCATACCGATTGATCGAGCCCTTCGTTGAAATGAATTGCAGAGTTTATTGATCGTCGGAGGAGAGGACTGTTGCCGGCGATCTGCTGCTGCCTGCCAGCGCCAGGATAACATCGGTCTTCGAAATGCTTCCGATGAGACGATGGTCCGCGGGCCGGTTGACCACGGGAAGACGTTCCCCGTCGTGGTGGACGAAACTCTCCAGGGCTTCGGCCAGGGCAGCGTCGGGACGCACGACGGGGAAGCCATGGCGCACGATATCCTCGGCAATGACCAGCTCCGCCAGTTCCGGAGCGGTCAGGTAGTTCTTGATGTCGTGGAGGGAGATCGCTCCGATGAAACGATCGGCGTCGGTGACGTAAAGGTAGTTGACCCGGCTGGCGATAAACTTTTGGGCGATCTCGGCAAACCGGGCGGTCGCGGAAACGGTGAGCGGGTCCGACTTCATCAGGTCGCGCACATGGAGCTCGGCGAGTTGGCGCCGATAATCGCCCGCACCTTTGCGCTTGAGCGGTTCGGCGTAAATTGAACGACGCTCGATGCTGACGGAGGTGTAATAACCGACCACGCACGCGAGCATGAGGGGGAGAATAATTTCATAATCGAGCGTCAGTTCGAAAATCATGATGATGGCCATGATGGGCGCGTGGGTGGTGGCGGCGAGGAATGCGCCCATTCCGACAAGAGCGAATGCGCTCGGATTAATGACCAGGTGACCGGGCAGGAAACGGGCGGCTTCGCCAAAGAGGAAACCGAGGCTGGCGCCGACGAACAGGGTGGGCGTGAAGACACCGCCGACCGCGCCTGAACCGAACGTGGCGCTGGTGGCGAGGATTTTGAAAATCAGGAGCACCGCGAGGGTTTGCCAGAGCCAGGCGCCGCGCAGGATCGCGTTCACGGCGCTGTAGCCGTTACCGCAAACTTCCGGATGGAAGACCGCGAGCGCACCAACGATCAGACCACCGATGGCCATCTTCACATAAACGGGCGCGGCGATTCGTGCCGCCAGACTTTCACTTACGCGCAAGAGCCGGATGAACCACGGTGCGAAAAGTCCGACCCAGAGGCCTAAAAGCAGATACGGAATGATTTCCCAATTTCCGTTCAACCGGAACGGCGGGATCTCATAGAGCGGGCTGCCCGTGAGAAAACCACGCACCGTAAGCGTGGCGATAACCGACGCGAAGATAAGCGGCCCGAATATTTCCATCGCGACCGAACCGAGAACGATCTCGGCGACGAAAAGGGCGCCGGCGATGGGGGCATTATAAGCGGAGGCAATGCCGGCGGCGGCTCCACACCCGACGAGCAACCGGAGGCGCGGCGCGGACCAATTCTGCAAACGGCCGGCGAGCGATGCGCTGAGGGACGAAAGTTGAACCAGCGGCCCCTCGCGCCCGATCGACCCGCCAGAGGCGATGGTGAACAGGGCGGAAAGGCATTTTATCAGGCTGCGCCGCGTGGAAATTTTTCCATCTCCGAGCACGACCGCCTCCATGTAATCCGTCGTGATTACTTCTCCATGCCAGCGCATCCCAAAGTACAGGATTCCACCGGCGACCAAACCGCCGAGACCGGGGATGATAAACCGGAGGACGGGTGGGAGGTGGGCGAAGCTTTCGGCCAAACCCGGGCTGGAGCTTCCGGTAAGCAGTTTGTGAATCGCGCTGGTCGCGTAACGGAACGCGATGGAACAAACGGCTCCGCAAAAACCGACCACTCCCGCCCAAAAAAGAGTGATTTGAAGGTCGCTCGGCTGAAGTCGCTCCCGCAACCAAACCCACAACCGCAGCTGCCGAATGGAGCTGGGCCGCACGCGGCGTGATTCAATTGTCCCTTCCTCTTCCACCCATTACGCACTCCGCGCTTGAGGCGGAACGTCAAACGATATTGTTGGTGCGGTTGGCAATGGTTTGCTCGATTCCGGAAAAGCTTCGCGATAGATTCGGCGAATGCGGATTGCGGAAATGAACTGGATGATGGTCGAGGAGTACCTGACCCGCGACGATCGGTGCGTCCTGCCCCTGGGAAGCACGGAGCAGCACGCCTACTTGAGTTTGAGCGTGGACAGCATCTTGGCCGAGCGACTCGCGGTTGAAGCGGCGGAGCCTCTCGGGATTCCAGTGTTCCCGGTAGTCGCATACGGCATCACTCCTT
>JBBRMO010000294.1:0-3276 GCA_038230815.1 Chthoniobacterales bacterium | reverse complement strand
TGGAAACCGAGCTCGACGAAGTCTCGCGCCACCGGAATCACTCCCGGTTTGTCGCTGTCTTTCACGCTGATAAAAACGTTGCCCGATTTCGGCAGCGGCGGCGGCGCGGCCATCTGCGACTTCGCATAGGCCAGTCCGAGGTCGGCATCGATCCCCATCACCTCGCCGGTGGATTTCATTTCCGGTCCGAGGGCGATATCAACCCCCTGATAACGGAGGAATGGAAAAACCGCTTCCTTCACCGAAAAATGTTTGGGGATGATTTCGGCGGTAAAGCCAAGCTCTGCCAGTGTTTTTCCCGTCATTACCTTGGCCGCCAGTTTTGCGAGCGGAACGCCGATCGCCTTGCTCACGAACGGCACTGTGCGAGAGGCGCGCGGATTAACTTCAAGCACGTAAACATCGTCGCCTTTCACCGCAAATTGCACATTCATAAGCCCGCGGACCTGGAGTTCGCGGGCCATCTCTTTCGTTGCTGTCCGGATTTGTTCGAGCACCTCTTTCGAGAGCGAGAACGTCGGAATCACGCAGGCACTGTCTCCGCTATGAATGCCGGCCTGCTCGATGTGCTCCATGATCGCGCCAATAACGCTGGTCTCCCCGTCGGCGATACAATCCACGTCGACTTCGATGGCGTCCTCAAGAAAGCGATCAACCAGGACCGGCCGATCGGAGCTGACTTCGATCGCGTTCTGCATGTAACGGCGGAGATCGTCGTTGTTGTAAACCAGTTCCATGGCCCGACCGCCCAAAACGAAGGACGGCCTGACGAGCACCGGATAACCGATCCGGTCCGCGATCGTGATTGCTTCGTCGGCACTGACGGCCGAACCACTTGGCGTTTGCCGCAGGCCGAGTTTGTCCAGCATGGCTGCGAACAGTTTCCTGTCCTCCGCCATCTCGATGCTTTCCGGCTGCGTGCCGATGATCGGAACGCCGGCCGCCTTAAGGCCTTCGGCCAGATTGAGCGGCGTCTGGCCGCCGAACTGCACGATGACGCCTTCAGGAAGCTCCTGCTCATAGATGTTGAGGACGTCCTCGAGGGTGAGGGGTTCGAAATAAAGTTTGTCGCTCGTGTCGTAATCGGTCGAAACCGTTTCCGGGTTCGAATTCACCATGATGGTTTCGAATCCGATCTCGCGCAGCGCGAAAGCCGCGTGAACACAACAATAATCAAACTCGATTCCCTGGCCGATCCGGTTCGGTCCGCCTCCGAGGATCATGATCTTTGGCCGATCCGTCCGGCGCATTTCGTTCTCGGTGCCGTAGGTGGAATAATAATACGGCGTGAACGCCTCGAACTCCGCCGCGCACGTATCAACGAGCCGGTAGGTCGGGACCACGCCAGCGGCCTTGCGCGCGGCGCGAACCTCGGATTCGGAACGTCCCTGCGCGACGGCAAGCTGCCGATCCGAAAACCCGAGCTTTTTCGCGCGACGCAGGTCGATTTTCGCCAGGGTCCCCTGCTCTTCCACGATCTGCCGGACGTTGTGGAGAAACCAGCGGTCGATTTTCGTCAGTTCAAAGACTTCATCGATCGACATGCCATCCTGGAACGCCTGGGCCAGATGGAAAATGCGTTCGGCATTGGGAATGGCGAGCCGGAGGCGGAGAGTTTCGGGGTCGACCCGCTTGTCGTTCCCATCGCCACACAACCCGAAGCGTTTGATCTCGAGCGAGCGCAACGCTTTTTGCAATGCTTCCTTGAAGGTGCGGCCGATCGCCATTGCTTCACCCACGCTCTTCATCTGGGTCGTCAGCGTCGGATCGGCCTGCGGAAATTTTTCGAATGTGAAGCGCGGAATTTTCACCACGCAATAATCGATCGTCGGCTCGAAGCTCGCGGGAGTCTCGCGGGTGATGTCGTTCCGGATTTCGTCCAGGGTGTAGCCGACGGCGAGCTTCGCCGCTATCTTCGCAATCGGAAATCCGGTTGCCTTGGAGGCGAGCGCGCTCGAACGCGAGACGCGCGGATTCATCTCGATCACAACCATCCGACCGTTGTCGGGGTTGACCGCAAACTGGATATTCGATCCGCCCGTCTCGACCCCGATCTCGCGGATGACATCGAACGACGCGTCGCGCATCATCTGGAATTCCTTGTCGGTCAGAGTTTGCACCGGCGCGACGGTGATCGAGTCGCCCGTGTGCACGCCCATCGCATCGAAGTTTTCGATTGAACAGATGACGACGCAGTTGTCGGCGCAGTCCCGCATTACCTCCATCTCAAACTCTTTCCAGCCGACGAGCGATTCCTCGATCAACACTTCGGTGACGGGTGAAAGCGCCAGGCCGCGCCCGACGATTTCCTCCAGCTCATCGCGGTTATAGGCGATGCCGCCGCCGGCCCCGCCGAGGGTGAAGGCCGGCCGAATTATGAGCGGAAACTTGTCGATCGTGTCCGCCACCCGGTTGGCGTCGGCGATCGAATGGGCAATGCCCGACCGCGGAACATCGAGCCCGATTCGGAGCATGGCTTCCTTGAAGAGCTGGCGATCTTCGCCTTTCGCGATCGCCTCCGCGTTGGCGCCAATCAATTTCACGTTGTGCCGGGCGAGCGCGCCATTGCGGTTCAATTCCATCGCAACGTTGAGCGCGGTTTGCCCGCCCATGGTTGGAAGGATCGCGTCCGGTTTTTCCCGCTCGAGGATTGCTTCGATCACTTCCGGCGTAATTGGCTCGACGTAGGTCCGGTCCGCGAATTCCGGATCGGTCATGATGGTCGCCGGATTCGAATTCACGAGCACGACCTGGTAGCCCTCCTCGCGCAAAGCCTTACAGGCCTGGACGCCGGAATAATCGAACTCGCAACCCTGGCCGATCACGATCGGGCCCGAGCCTATCAGCAGAATTTTGTGGAGCTCGTTGTTCCGCGGCATTGGAGCGAGCGGACGATAGACGAATTTACTCGAAGATCACGAGTTAAACGCGTGCTTTCTGCGGTCTGGCCGCGACTTCAAAAAGCAGGAGCTGCTAACCGGCGCGCAACGCCGCGGTGCGCTGACTCGCCGCGACGCGCCATTCTTCCAGGCGGGCGCTGACCACGAGAAGTGCGGCGGGATCGCCCCGATACTTCTTTGCGGTTTTCGTCACCATCCCGTCGTGGACGAGATTTTGGAGTTTCTCGTAGGCGCGCAGTCGGAGCATTTCGTCGCCGCCGCTGGCCGCATTTCGCGCATGGAGGTTCGCGTAAACCAGGTCGTAAAGCGGTTTGAACTCGAAAGAAACCTTTTGCGACAGAATCGCGCAAAGCTCCTCCGTCATGATGTCGGGGGT
>JBBRMO010000293.1:0-3284 GCA_038230815.1 Chthoniobacterales bacterium | reverse complement strand
TCGCAGGATGAGGTGATCCAGGCTGATGTTCCGCTCGAGCCGACCGGAATCGCGAACGGAGTCAAAAACATGGGCGGCCTGCTCGAGCACAATCTTCGCTCGCTCGCCATCGAATGTCTGCCGCGCGATTTGCCGGATGTTATCCGCGTCGATGTGTCCGCGCTCGACATTGGCAATTCCATTCACGTCCGTGAAATTCAGCTTCCATCCGGGGTCACGACCCGCGTTCAGCCCGATCTGACCGCGTTCTCGGTTCTGGCGCCGACGGTGGAGGAAGCGCCGGTGGCGGCGGTGACTGAAGCTGCGGCTGGACCGGAAGTGATCCGCGAGAAGAAGGAAGATCCGGAGGCGGCAGCAGCTTCCGGCGGCGGGTCACCGAAAGAAAAAGAGCAGAAGAAATAGGTGGATTGAGCGCTCCGCGCTCGAGGTGAGGCGGAGAAGCCGCCTAATGTTTGGCATCGCCCGCGGAGCGGCCGATCCACCCATCGCATGTCTACAACAAGCCCGGTCCGATTGGTCGTTGGCCTCGGCAATCCGGGAACGGAATACAACGGCACTCGTCATAACGTCGGGTTCGCGGTAGTCGACTCGCTGGCGTCTCAATGGGGGCTCACCTGGCAGCACTCGAAAAGCTGGCACGCCCTCTGGACGAAGGGAGAGAAAGCCATCCTCGTGAAACCGACCAGCTACATGAACCGCAGCGGGGAACCGCTCGCCGCCGTCACGAATTTCTACAAAATCGAGCCATCGGAAATCCTCGTCGTCCTGGATGACATGGCCCTCGAGCTGGGGCGCTTGCGCCTCCGGCCTGACGGAGGCACCGGGGGCCATAACGGTCTCGACTCGATAATCGTGCAATGCGGCACTGACGAAATTCCACGGCTTCGAGTTGGGATTGGCGCAGCCCCGGCCCGGGGTGCCGTCGATTATGTCCTCGGTCGTTTCTTTGAGGAAGAGCGTCCGCTCGTCGCGAAAACCATCTCCCGCGCGGCGGACGCGGTGAAATGCGCGATTGACAACGGCCTGCTTTCCGCGATGAACCTGTTCAACAAAAATCCCGAATCAGAATCATGAAGAATCGTTACGAAGCCCTCCTCGTGCTCAACACCCAGGGCAAAGAAGACACTGTAAAAGACGTGGTCGATCGCCTCGAGTCCGAGTTCCAAAAGGAAGGCGCCGAGATCGAGCAGGTTCAAAAGATGGACAAACGCCAGTTCTCCTACGTCGCCGGGGAACTCGATGCAGGGCACTACGTGAATTTTATTTTCCACGCGGATCCGCAGTTGATCACGAAGCTGCGCTCGAAGTTCAAGCTCGACCCGGAAGTCTACCGGCAGCATTACCAGAAGCTGCGCCCCAAAGTGGAGAAGAAGGAGCGGACCGCGAAAAAGTTGGCCGAGGCCAGTTAATTCCGCTACAAGAGCGGCATGGCCAGTTTTAACAAAGTTATCCTCCTCGGAAACCTCACCCGCGACCCAGAGGTCCGATACACCCCCAAGGGAACAGCCGTCACCGATTTAGGTCTGGCGGTCAATCGCACTTATACTGCGGATAACGGTGAGAAACGCGAAGAAGTTACATTCGTCGACGTGACGTTTTGGGGACGAACCGCGGAAGTCGCCGGCGAATACCTAAAAAAAGGTCGCCCCGTTTTTGTCGAGGGGCGGCTTCAGCTCGATTCCTGGGATGACAAGCAGTCCGGACAAAAACGGAGCAAACTCAAAGTCATAGGGGAGAATATGCAGATGCTCGGTGCTCCGCGTGGCGGCGGAAGCGGAGGTGGGGGAGACGAGGAGAGTTCAGCTCCTTCCCGTTCCACGAAGCCGGCTCCTCCGCCCAAAGCAGCTCCATCCGGAGCGGACGACGACGAAATTCCTTTCTGATCCGGTTGGCTGCGCTCTAAATTGGTAAGGCGAGGCTCGACGGGGCCTCGCCGTTGAATCGATGACCCCCACCGAAGCCTGCATCGCGCTGAACATGCTTCCGACCATGGGGCCGGTGCGCCTCCGGAAGTTGCTGGAGGTTTTCGAAACGCCCGATCGCGTCCTCTCGGCGCGGCGCGACGCTTTGCGCTCCGTCGGAGGCATCGGCCGGGAAGTCGTCGATCAAATCGTCAATTGGGAGTCCCTTGTCGACCTGCCGGCGGAGTTGGCGCGGGTGCGGGAGTTCGGCGCGAGCGTGATTACCGCCGAGTCGCCGCTCTATCCGCGGCAGCTTCGCGAAATCCACGCGCCGCCCATTGTTCTTTACGTCTGGGGCGAACTGACCGAGCGCGATCAACACGCTCTTGCGGTGATCGGTTCGAGGCGCACCACCCATTACGGACTGGAAGCGGCGAAAAAACTTTCCTATCAGCTCGCCTACGCCGGCCTCACCATAATCAGCGGTCTCGCGCGGGGGATCGACACGGCCGCGCATCAAGGCGCGCTCGCGGCGAAAGGCCGCACCGTGGCCGTGCTCGGTTCGGGATTATCGAAGTTGTATCCGCCCGAGAACGCCGTCCTGGCTGAAAAGATTCAGAGCGGCAACGGCGCCGTCGTCTCGGAGTTTTCAATGGAGATCGAGCCCGATCGCCAGACCTTTCCGATGCGGAATCGCATTATCAGCGGTTGGAGCAACGGAGTCCTGGTTGTGGAAGCCGGCCTAAATAGCGGCGCCCTGATCAGCGTCACGCAGGCGCTCGAGCAGGGGCGCTCAATTTATGCAGTGCCCGGTCATATCAATGCGCCGAGCGCCCAAGGCTCGAACAGGCTTATCCAACAGGGGGCGAAGCTGGTCATGGACGCGAGCGATATCCTCGATGACCTGCAAATTCTGCTGCCGGAAGCGAAATCATTGCCCGCCACCACGGCGCGACCGCTGCCCCCCGTAACTGAAGAGGAACGGCGTGTCTATGACGCGATCCGAGAAACGGAGACCCCGATCGACGATATCGCGACGAAAGCCGAACTGCCCAGCGGCACAGTTTCTTCCATTCTCCTGCGTCTCGAGTTGAAGCGCCTCGTGAAACAGCTGCCTGGAAAATATTTCGTCAAAGTTGGGTAGTCGGAAATTTTCGTCATTCCGAGCGAGTCGAGGAACGGCTAATCGTTTAGATTATCGCGATGAAGGCTGTTCGATTAACTGCAATCGGTTCGCCCTTGGAAGAAACGGAAATTGAGATTCCGAGCGTCGATCCCCTCGACGTCTTGATCCGCGTCAAGGCCGCCGGCATTTGCCATTCTGATGCGCATTACCGGGCCGGGGTTTCGCCCGCGAAAACGCTGCCACTCACGCTCGGCCAT
>JBBRMO010000292.1:0-3290 GCA_038230815.1 Chthoniobacterales bacterium | reverse complement strand
CTGGTTGTAAGCATCGTTGTCGGCCGCGCCGTTGAAAACGGAAACGATCCCCGAACCGACCGCCATGTCGTAGGTTCCCCAGCTCGGATCAAACAAAATGCGATCTCCGTATTTCGCGGTGCAATCGGAAAACGTGATCAGCACCAATTTACCCTCGCGTCGCAACAGCCCTTCGATCTTTCCCTCGACCAGAACGCCGCTCTCAAATTCCAGTCTGGTTAGCTGACCTTCCTTTAATTCCGTTTCTTTCCATTCACCGATGGGTGAACCGAATCCATCCTTGTGATAATCGCGACCGTGGCCCCCAAGTTCCTGGTGGCCAAACGCAAGCGCAGTCGGCCCCGTTGTCCGCAGATAGATCGGTCGATCCTCACCACTCTTGATGACTTCCGTGAACGTCCCTGACACTTGGAGCCCCGACGAATATTCGCAGGTTGCCGTGTTGCTGCAGTCAATCGCCTTCCGAATTCCTTCGAGCCCGCCGACGCGAAAGGCCATCTTGCTCGCGAATTCTTCCAGAACGTCCGAGAGCTGCTTGAAATCGCGCGTTACGAAAAGCTGGGGCTGCTTCGTCGTGATATCGAACGGCATGTTCTGCGCGTCGATCGAATACGGAAGTTTCTTCACCTTCGTTTCGAGGCAACTCACTGATTCGCCAATCGAGGAAAGTAACCCGGCGCCGTAGATCTTCGGTTTGTCGAGGGGACCGATCAGGCCGTACTCGACCGTCCACCAGTGGAGGCGAGAGAGCAGCGCCATTTCCGAGGGCTCGCCCAGGTTTTTCTGTCGCTCTTCCACGAGCTTCGTCGCTTTCGCGAGCTCCTCGACGTCCGGGTTCTGCTGCTCCTTCAAAATCGAGAGGTGCCTGATCGCTTCGTAAAGTTCGAAGTCTTTTTTTGAAGACATTGCTTTCGCTCCGACCTCGCCGAACCGCTGCAGGTAATCCGCGTACTCGCTATCGACAATGATCGGCGCGTGGCCCGCTGCTTCATGGACGATGTCAGGCGCCGGCGTGTATTCGATGTGATTGATCTGGCGCATGTCGCAGGCGATCACGAGAACGCGATAGGCCTGGAATTCCATGAACGCGGCCGGGGGAATAAATCCGTCCACCGCTACGCCGCCCCAGCCGATCTTGCCGAGGATTTCGTTCATCTCCTCGATCCGCGGAATCCGATCGAACGAAATTCCGGTATCGAGCAACCCCTGAAAGTAAAGCTTATGGGCGTATTCGCGGAGAAAGTACATATTCTGCCGCATGATGAAGCGCCAGACCGCGTGATCGACCGATGTGTAGTCATCGTAGCGCTGGTCGACGGCGAACTGAAGGAGATGCCTCGGAAGCGCGGCAACCGCTTTGTTATTCAGCGAAATGGCATTTGATTTCATGGGCAGTGGCTCTCGGGGCCGACGCAGTTTAAAATAGGATTGATTGGAAACGGAGCAAGCCCATTCACTTCAAGGCAGGGAGGCCCCGCAACGGCGTCCGCGAGTGGAGCCGCGTTCTCGGACAACGCCGCGCGCCGGCCCCACCATCTGGCTTAACCTCCTCTGCCTCGACGCGCCAATTGTTGCCGTTGCCTGGCTTTGGCTGTTCGCCCGGACCTTCCATCTTCCAGTCCAAATCGGAAACTGCCTGGCGCTTTTCCTGACAGCGTGGCTAATCTATCTGGCTGATCGACTGGCTGATTCCTCTTCGTTGAAGACCAATTCTCCTCGCTCGCTTCGTCAGGAATTTTGTCAGCGCTACCGTGAGCTTTGGATCATCATGGTGCTGCTCGTCGGCGGATTTGACGCTTACGTGATCTGGCGCACGACCGCTCTGGAAACATTTCTGATTGGCGCCGTGGTCGGCCTGCTGGCGTTAGTCTACCTCGTCCTTAACCATCCGCTTGGTCTCGTCTGGCGCTCCCTTCCTGCGAAAGAACTGGCGATCGGAGTTCTTTTCACCGCCGGCACCCTCGTTGCCTTGCTGCCGATAATTCCGTCGGTGACGATGCCGTTCGTCTCCTCAGCCCTGGCTTTTGCTGCTTTGTGCGCTCTGAACTGCATTAGCATCGCCGACTGGGAACGGGAGCTGGATCGCGCGCAACAGAAAGTCTCCGTCGCCACGCGGCATCCGCGCCTCGGCCGCTCGGCTGGAAAAATTTGCGTTTTCCTGGCCTTCGCATCCTTCGCCTTGGCGATCGAATATCGGACGGCGGCGCCGATCTTCATTTGCGCTGGCGCCAGCGCCCTGGGTCTCATCTGGCTGAATGCGTGGCCGCAGGCAGATAGGAACGATCAGCGCACGGCTTTGGCCGATCTTGTCTTACTGACGCCGATAGTTCCGCTCCTCATGATGACGTCGTGAGCTTCGATGACATCGCGCCCTGGTATCGAACGCTCGAAACGATCGCCTTCGGGGACGATTTGCAGCGGGCTCGGGTCGCCTGGCTAGGTGCAATCGGGACCCCTCGTCGGGCGCTTATCATAGGGGAGGGGAACGGGAGGTTCCTGTGCGAATTGCTCCGCGCCCATCCGACGATTGAAGTCGACTGCGTGGACAGCAGCCGGCGAATGCTGGAACTGGCGAGGCAGCGGGTTGAGCGCCGTTCTCCCGCGGACGCGAGCCGGGTTCGTTTTGTTCAGAGTGACATCGCTTTTTGGGCGGCGGAATCTGAATACGACCTGATCGTCACTCACTTCTTGCTCGATTGTTTTCCGGGAGATCAGATTGCCAACGTCGTCACTACACTCTCGCAATCGACGGCCGCCGATGCGGTCTGGCTCCTCGCGGATTTCTGCATCGCGGCCACCGGGGTTCGGCGACTGCACTCCCGTATTTGGCTCGCGATCATGTATCGATTCTTTCGGTGCACGGCCAAAATCGAGGCGAGAGAATTGGTCGATCCGTCGCCCTTTCTCCGCGGCGCGGGATTCGCGTTGACTGGCCAAAGGTTTTTTCGACTGGCGATGCTGAAATCCGAGCTCTGGCAGCGCCCCTCTTTGGGGAGCGCAGGCTGCCAGCCTGCAAATCTCGGCAGCCCTGCCGAGATGCGGTTTTAATCTTTCGCGCATCTCTCCAAAAGGACTCTCCCTGGATGCAGCCGGCAAGCTGCAGGCTGGCAGCCTGCGCTCTCCAGATCAAAGATCCGAACTTCGTCCCGCTTCCTGATCCGCCGCCTGCTTCCGCGCCGTGCGCGCCCGCGAAACCCGCCGCGCGACCCAGCCGACGGCACCGATGATGAGAGCCCACGGAGCGAGAAACGCCACCGCCACCCCAATCATCCGCACGCTCCACATCAGCG
>JBBRMO010000291.1:0-3293 GCA_038230815.1 Chthoniobacterales bacterium | reverse complement strand
GGGTTAGTCGGATCAGCCGCGAAGGCCGTCGAGGCGGTGAGGGCAGCACAGAAAGCCAGAAAATGTCGGTTCATACGAATGGAGTTTATGGCCCGGGTACAGCACACAACACACCAGACCCGGGGCACGGCGAGTTCTTCCGCTCAATCAGGGTCTCGCCGGCACGCCTGCCAGAAATTACCGTTAATATTTCGGCTCGGTCGGGCGTTAGACTCATTGAAAGGAACATGCAAAGCGTCGAAGCCGAGGCGGGAAAAATGAATGGCCAGCAGATGGACGCCCTCCTGCGACGATTTGAACGGCCGCTTTTGCAATATGCGACCCGGATTCTGGGCGATCCCGACCGGGCGCGCGACGTGGTCCAGGAAACGTTTGTGAAACTGCAAAAGGAAAGGAGACAGCAGGTCGATGACGCGCCGGCGAAATGGCTCTTCACGGTTTGCCGAAACGGCGCGCTCAATATTTGCCGGAAAGAAAAGCGGATGACGTATCTCGACCACGACCTTCTCGAGACTCGCGAGAGCGAGCAACCGGCTCCATCCGAAAGACTCGAAGCGAAGGAAGCAAGCAGGTTCCTCGTGAAAATCCTCGGCACCCTTCCGGAGCGGCAACAGGAAGTGCTGCAGTTGAAATTTCAAAACGACCTGAGCTACCAGGAAATCAGTGAGATTACCCAGCTCTCGGTCAGCAATGTGGGGGTGATGATCCACAACGCCCTCAAAACCCTTCGGCAGCGTTACGGGCAGGCATCCCGGGAATTTCTGCCGTTCACACCTCGAATTGTCTCATGAAAGTAAACCTCGATGATCCAAACCTGACGGCGTTCGCGCTCGGCGAGCTCTCCGCCGACGACCACGCGAAGATGGCCGCAGCAGTCGCGGCGTCGCCCGAAGCGCAGAACTTGGTTGCTGAGACGCAGCAATTCGCGCGGCGCCTGCGGACCGAATACGAAGCAGACCGGCAACAACCGAACCTAAATCCCGCGGCCGCGGAAGAGAAACGGCCCTACGTAATGAGGATGGAAGAACAGCGGAGGGTTTCGTCGCGCTATCAATGGGGATCGCTGGCCGCGGCCCTCGTGATTTTCGCCGTGCTGGCAGCGGTGGCGATCACAACCATCCAGCGCGAAAGCGGGACGCTCTCGAAACGGATCGCGGATAATCCAAAGCCCGCCGGGCCGAAAGAATCGGTTTCCGAAACGACGGTGGAGGCGGAGCCCGGTCCGAGCGCCGACATTTACATCGCTCAACAGCCGGTAGAGCCGCATGCGACAACAGCCCCAAGCGCGCCGTCTGATTTGCGAGAAGAAAAACAGAGCGTCGCTCGTGACGTGGCCGCGGCGGGCAAGACCCGCGGTCTCGCTTTGAATCCCCCAGCACCGCCACCGCCAATGCCGATGACGCGAGCCTACACCATGGGTGGCGGCGAGACGACCGGGGCCGAACCGCCGTCGCGCTACCGACAGGATTTCAACACCGCCACCTACGATCGGGTTGAGGAAAATCCGTTTCTGCCGGCGGCGAGCAATCCGCTCTCGACCTTCTCGATCGACGTGGACACGGCGTCCTATTCGAACGCTCGCCGGTTCATTAATTCCGGATCGCTGCCGCCGAAAGATGCGGTGCGGATCGAGGAAATGATTAACTACTTCAGCTACGATTATCGGGAACCCGAAGGCGACAAACCGTTCTCGATCGACCTGGATTCGACCGCCTGTCCCTGGGACCCGAGCCATCGTCTCCTCCGGATCGGTTTGAAAGGGCGCGAGGTGGCGAACGAAAACCGGCCGGCCAGCAACCTTGTGTTCCTGCTCGATGTTTCCGGTTCGATGATGCCGGCCGAGCGCCTGCCGCTGGTAAAACAGGCGATGCGATTGCTCGTCGACAAACTGACGGAGAAAGATCGCGTGGCGATCGTGATCTACGCCGGCGGCTCGGGCCTGGCCCTCAACTCCACGAGCGGGAATGAGAAGGAAAAGATCCTGCGGGCACTGGAAGAGTTGCAGGCGGGCGGATCGACCAATGGGGCGGAAGGGATTGAGCTGGCCTACAAGGTGGCGGCGGACAATTTCATCAAGGGCGGGGTGAACCGCGTCATCCTGGCGACGGACGGTGATTTCAATATTGGCGTGACGAACCAGGGCGACCTGATCCGGCTGATCGAGGCGAAAGCAAAGTCCGGTGTCTTCCTGAGCGTACTCGGCGTGGGCACGGACAACCTGAAGGATTCGACGATGCAAAAGCTCGCCGACAAGGGGAACGGCAACTACGCGTATCTCGATTCCATCGACGAAGCGCGCAAGGTTCTGGTGCACCAGATCAACGGGACGCTGATGACGATTGCGAAGGACGTGAAGATCCAGGTGGAGTTCAATCCGGCGCGGGTGGCGTCGTATCGTCTGATCGGATACGAGAAGCGAATGCTGCGAAAGGAAGATTTCAACAACGACAAGGTTGATGCCGGGGAGATCGGCGCCGGGCATACCGTGACAGCGTTGTATGAAGTGGTGCCTGCCGGCAGCGGCGCGACCGATCCGTCGACGAACGTGTCGCCGGTTGATCCGCTGAAATACCAATCGCCGAGTTCTTCGGCGATCGCCAAAACCGATTCCAATGCGTCCACCGAAATGGTGACGGTGAAATTGCGCCACAAAAAGCCGGATGGCGAGACGAGCGAGCTGACTCAACGATCGTTTACCGACAACGGTTCGAAGTTCGAGAATGCCGCGCCCGATCTGAAGTTCGCGGCGGCCGTGGCGGAGTTCGGGATGCTGTTGCGCGATTCGCAGTACAAGGGGAAGGGGAGTTTCGGTGCGGTGATCGAATGGGCGCAGGAAGGCAAGGGCCGGGACCCGGCGGGATACCGGGCGGGATTCATTGAATTGGCCCGCAAGGCGCAGTCTCTCAAGCCGCGGGAAGGGTGAGGCTGTCGCCACCAAAAGAAAAGATCGATCTTGCGCTCTCGTGTTACGTTGGTAACATGGTAACATGAAGAAAAGCAAGACGGTTTCACCGAAACGAGTCGAGCGAGTTCAGGTCGGGGCGCGCATGGAGAAAAGCCTCGTCAAAGTCCTGCGCGGGCTGGCCGATTATCTCGATCTCTCACTCGGGGATCTGCTGGAGGGGATTACCCTGCACGCCCTCGAAGGCAAAGCGCCCTTTTCGGCCGAGACCCTCGGGCATATCAAGCGTTTCAAGACGGTTCATGGACTGACCTTGACGGCGAGGGACAGCCACCAACTCATCGAGGCGCGCCCTGAGCGGGTTTGAGGTGCAACCTGCGGACGCTGCGCC
>JBBRMO010000290.1:0-3315 GCA_038230815.1 Chthoniobacterales bacterium | reverse complement strand
TCGTCGGTTCTTCCAAAAGATAAAGCGTGGATTTCGGTTTCCGCATTTTCCGGATCCGCTCATTCTGGGCGCGACCGATTCCCCGCGTGAGCTCCGTTGCGAGTTTTAATCTTTGGGCCTCGCCGCCACTCAGAGTGGGACTCGGTTGACCGAGCTTCAGGTATCCGAGACCGGTATCGACCAGAAGCGAAAGCGGGCGCGCAATTTTTTGGTTGGTGGCGAAGAAGGCCGCGGCCTGCTCGATCGTCATTTCCATCACGTCGCCAATGCTCTTCTCGTGGTAGAGGACCTCGAGCGTCTGCGCGTTGTAACGGCGCCCGCCACAATCCTCGCAGGGCACATAACTGCTCGGGAGAAAACTCATCTCCAGCTTGATCGCTCCCTGCCCGGCGCAGGTTTCGCAACGACCGCCTTCGGTATTGAAGGAAAAGCGACTCGGCGAGTATCCCCGCACCCGCGAGACCGGCAGTTGCCCGTAAAGTTTCCGGATCTCATCGAAAACCTTGATGTAGGTCGCTGGCGTCGAACGCGACGTCTTTCCGATCGGCGACTGGTCCACTTCGTAGACCGTTTCGAAAGCTTCCGCTCCGGTTATGGTCGACCCGAGTTCCCGCTGGGCGCTTCGCTTGTTTTTCAACGCCTCCTTGACCGCGGGCAGCAGCACGGATCGCATCAACGTGGATTTCCCCGATCCGGAAATTCCGGTGATGACCGAAAGACGCCCGACCGGAAAGCGCACGTCGACGTTCTTCAAGTTGTGGGCGCGCGCCCCGCGGATGTCGATCCATTGTTCGACGTCCTCTAACGAACGCCGCTCCGCTCGCGTGGGATGACAGAGCGGATTCTTCAGGCATCGCCCCGTTTCCGAGCCTTCATTTCTCTCGATCTCGCTCAGGGTTCCCTGGGCTACGACTTCGCCGCCGTGCGTTCCCGCCCCCGGTCCCAGGTCGATAATGTGGTCGGCCCGACGCATCGTTTCTTCGTCGTGCTCGACGATGACGAGCGAATTTCCTTTCTCGCGCAAAGCGGTCAGCGTCTCCAGGAGCCGGACGTTATCGCGCGGGTGCAGGCCAATCGTCGGTTCGTCGAGAACGTAAAGGACGCCTCGGAGGTTCGAACCCAATTGAGCCGCCAGGCGAATCCGCTGCGATTCGCCGCCGCTCAAGGTCTTCGCGGAACGGCCCAGGGCGAGGTAGCCAAGGCCTACATTTTCCATGAAGCGAAGCCGTTGAGAAATTTCCGGCACGAGATCGTCGGCCACAATTTTTTGATTACCGCGGAACCGCAGTTTGCCGATCAATCGCAACGCTTCGCCCGCAGACAGCGCCGTGAAATTATCGATTGTCTGGTTTTGCAGACGAACATGGCGCGCGACCGGGTTCAGGCGCGATCCATGGCAGGCCGGGCATGGAACCGCTTCCTCTTCGTCAATCCACTCGGACTCCCGCTCTGCTGCCAGTTCGTTTTCCAGGACCGAATCGCCGGTGTCCTCCGTGCCTGTTTGTTTGGCGCGATTCCAGATCTCACCGAAACCGCCGCACTCCTGGCAGGCGCCGTGCGGAGAGTTGAAGGAGAACAGACGCGGATCGAGTTCTTCGAAGGCACGGCCGCAGCCGGGACAGCTCATCTCCGTGCTCATGACGGTGAGACGATGTTTCGAATCGAGCAGGTGCGCGGTGCCGCGACCGATATCGAGGGCGCGCTGGACGAGATTGCGCGCTTTCAGGATTCGCTTCGCGTCGATCGCGCCGACGACAACGTCGATGGTATGCTCCTTGAACCGTTCGAGCTTTCGGAATTGCGCGATCGGCAGGAGCTGGCCATCAACCAAAAGCGTATCGAACCCCTGGCGCTCGGCCCAGCGCGCCACGTCAGTGTGAAATCCCTTCCGCGCTTTCACAAGCGGCGCCAGGACCTTGAGCGGGCCCCGTTTCACCGCCGTCTCGAGTTGGTCGACGATCGCCGCGACGCTCTGCTTTTCGACGGGCAAATCGCAATCCGGGCAAAACTGAGTCCCGGTTTTGGCGAAGAGGAGCCGAAGAAAATGGTACACTTCCGTGACGGTGGCGACGGTGGATTTGCCGCCGCCTCTGGTCACGCGTTGCTCGATTGCTACGCTGGGCGGGACGCCTTCGACCAGATCGACGTCCGGCTTTTCCAGTTGTTCCACGAACTGCCGCGCATAGGGCGACATGCTGTCGAGAAAACGCCGCTGGCCTTCCGCGAAAAGAATATCGAAAGCGACCGTCGATTTTCCCGAGCCGCTCAGGCCGGTGATGACCACCATTTGGTCACGCGGAATATCGAGCGAGATGTTCTTGAGATTGTGCTCACGCGCTCCGTGGATGCGGATGGCGTTGGGGAAACGCGCATTTCCGTTCGCGCGGTAGTCGGGAGGCTCCTCCGCGGCACGCGCTAATTCCTCGCCGTCATCCCGAGCGATGTCGAGGGATCCCGAGTTGTAAGCTTCACGGTGCCGCGGCGGGATACCTCGACTTCGCGGCTTTGCGCTCGGGATGACGGACTTTAGATACCTTCCGGTATGCGACGCCTCTTCTTTCGCAATGGATTCCGGGGTTCCCGTCGCGACAAGCTCACCGCCTTCATCACCGGCTTCCGGTCCGAGATCGATAATCCAGTCGGCGCATTTGATGACCTCGAGATTGTGCTCGATTACCACCAGGGTATTACCGCCGGCAACGAGTCGCTGAAACAGTCGCATCAGAATCGCGACGTCATCAAAATGCAATCCAGTCGTCGGTTCGTCGAAGATGAAGAGGTTCCCGCGGGAGGATCCGTTCCCACTCTCTCCGTTCTCGCCCGAGAGATGCCGGACGAGTTTTAGCCGCTGGGATTCGCCGCCGGATAAAGTATTGAGCGGCTGGCCGAGACGCAAATATCCGAGACCGACCTCATCGAGGACGTCGAGCTTGTCGCCGATCTTTTCCGATTCGCCGATCTGAGCGAAGAACTGGATCGCTTCGGTGACGGTCATCTCCAGGATGTCGTGGATCGATTTGCCGTAAACTTTCACCCGCAGGACGTGCGGCTGGAAGCGGCGGCCTTCGCACTCGGCACAGCGCACGTAGAGGTCGCTGAGAAATTGCATCTCGATCTTCTCAAAACCGGTCCCGCAACAACGCTCGCAACGGCCACTGCCGGAGTTGAACGAAAAGGAACTGGCGGTCAGGCCCTGCGCCATGGCTTCGGCTTGCGCTGCGAACAATTCGCGGACGCGGTCGTAAAGCCCAAGGTAGAGAATCGGCGTCGACCGCGGGGTGCGGGCGAGCTGAGACTGATCCACCATCACCACTT
>JBBRMO010000289.1:0-3320 GCA_038230815.1 Chthoniobacterales bacterium | reverse complement strand
CTGCGAAACGGCATGGAAATCGATATGAAGGACCGCTCCGCCGAGGGGCGCGTGTTGCACTTCCTGCACCAGGGCCAGCCGGCTTTTTCCGGCGATTTCCACCTCCACCAAAATATTTTCCCCCGCCGCGTGGCTGAGGAGCGCGTTGATATCGCGGCGGGAAATCTGGAGCGCCTCCGGTTTGTCCTTCGAACCGTAAATGACCGCGGGCACTGAGCCGCTCGCCTTCAATTTTCGCACCGCCGAACGCCCAAGAGCCGTCCGTGGTTCCGCCATAAGTTTTGCCTGCTTAGCCATGTTTCAATTTCCTTTACCGTCGTTATCGATTTTGAACAGCGAGGAAACGGATTCGTCGTTGTGGATTCGTTTCATGCCTTCGCCGAGAAGCTCGGAGACGCAAAGCACGGTGGTCTTGAATCCTTCCACCGGGCGCACGGGCGTGCTGTTCGTGGTTATTAATTCCTCGATCTGGGATTTTTGCAACCGGGGAATCGCGATATCCACCAGAACCGCATGGGCGACGCCCGCGTAAATCTGCAACGCGCCATGTTCTTTCAGGACCGTGGCGGCGGAGGAGAGGGTGCCGGCGGTCTCCGTCAGGTCGTCCACCAGCAGGACATCGCAGCCCTCGACATCGCCGATCACGTAAAGGGCCTTGGTTTCCGTCGCGCTCTTCCGTTGTTTGGCGACGATCGCAAGGTTCGCCCCGAGCGCCTGCGAGTAGGCGGACGCCATCTTCAAGCCTCCCACATCGGGAGAAACGACCACTGTCTTGCGCGTCAGACGGGTCCTGAGGTATTTCAGCAGGACTGGCATCGAATAAAGGTGATCCACCGGAATGTCGAAGAATCCCTGCACTTGCTGAGCGTGCAGATCCATCGTCAGGACTCGACTCACCCCCGCAGCGCAGAGCAGGTTCGCCACCAGTTTTGCCGTGATCGGCACCCGCGGCTGATCCTTCCGGTCCTGCCGCGCATAGCCAAAAAACGGAATCACGGCTGTGATCCGATCGGCACTGGCGCGGCGCGCCGCATCCACCATGATCAGCAACTCCATGAGATGCTGATTCGTCGGCGGGCAGGTCGGCTGAATGATGAAAACATCGCGGCCGCGAATGTTCTCCTCGATTTTCACATAGGTTTCGCCGTCCGGAAAGGAGCTGATCGTTGCCTGCCCCAGCGGAATGCCAATGCACTCGCAAATCCGCT
Organism: Chthoniobacterales bacterium; assembly: GCA_038230815.1. Classification (GTDB taxonomy): domain Bacteria; phylum Verrucomicrobiota; class Verrucomicrobiia; order Chthoniobacterales; family UBA10450; genus AV80. The sequence continues at coordinate 2,112 of JBBRMO010000289.1, read as the reverse complement.
GCGCCAGCTCCCGATTAGCGGAGCCGCTGAAGACCTTCATCTCTGGTTGGAGCGCAAACATAATGTCAAAGGGGCGCTAATTTAGGCGCGCCCAAGCGGCGTTGGCAATCGCCGATTCGAAAGACTTTCCAGGGTACAAAAACGGAGGCGACAGGATCACTGTCGCCTCCGCCAAACAATGGAGATAAGAAAAAGAAAACTGCCTACGAACTGACCCGGGCCATCCGGCGACGGCGCAGAACGCTGGTCGAACCAACAGCCACGAGCAAACCGACGATCGGGAAGAAGGCGCTCATTTCCGGAACTGGTGCAGCGCCGGCAGCCCCCACCCACTCTTCGAATCCGCCCGTCGCATCACTCGAGGCGAAGTAGAGGTAAACGTACTTATTAGCCAGGTTGAAGTCGGACACGGGGACGAACACGGTCAGATCGAATTTGCCGCTGCCGGTCGAGTGAGTGATTACCGAATTATCGCCGCCCGTATCGAGATTATAGGCGAGGGATCCAAGGTTCAGGGTGCCATCGGGATTAATCACCGTGGTGGTCTGGCTCGGATCGTTCGAGGTGTAGAACTGGAGTTTGTCCAGCGGGAAGCTGCCATGAGGTCCGCCGGCTTGATTGGCATCCAGTTGAAATTTGAAATAAGAGGTGCCGTTCATGTTGAAGGTCGCGAGCGAGCTTATTTCGACACTGTGCTGGAAATTATGCGGGTTCTTGTCATCGAACGGGAATCCCCCATCCGTATTGTAGCCCTGCTCGTAGCCTTTGCCCTGGACGCGAAGAAAGGACTGGATGAAGCCGGTCCCAGCGGGTTGCTGGTCGGATTCGAAAAAGAGGGCACCGTTAATGGTTGCGCTCGATCCAGCTCCGGTGAGATCGACCACCGTAGCCTGAGCTGCGGTTGCGAGAGCGAATATTCCGGCGGCGATAAGGGCCGCGGTGAAGTTACGTTTGATCATTTTATGTTCTCCTGATTGCTTTTGTTATTGCGATTCGTTTTGAGTCCGTTACCACAACCTCTGCAGTCACGGGTGTCTCTTATGTTTCCCATATTTGTCATAATTGATTCTCAACGTCAATAACAATTCTTATGCCCCTGGGAAATTTATTCCTGCCTGCCCCCCTTCTACGGCGGGCGCCCCTATGGAAGCAAGGAAAAAAAGAGTTTTCCTGGAAAATTTTTCGCCCCTTTAAAAGGTTGCAGAAATGAGGAGGGTCCTCTCCTGAAAGTCGCAATTCGCCGTGCCAATACGGGGCCGAGGATTACCCATCGCCGGGCCGGTCAGCCTCGGAAAACGCCGAATTTGTCGTGGCTAAACCGAGAACGACGCCCGCAGCTTCTCTTTTTTCGCCTCGGCGTCTTCCTGCAGCCGCCGAAGGTCGATGGTCAGCTGCTTTTGGAGCGTGTCCGCTTCTTCCAGTTTCCCGGCCTCGCGAGCCTTGCCGATTTGTTCTTTCAGGAACAATTCGCGCTCGGCGATGCGCGCCTTAAAGGTGGAGTCAATCTCCGCGATTTGCGCCTTTTGCTCGCCGGTCACCGCGACGGTGGGCGCCTTTTTTTCCAGGCGTTCCATCGCCAGTTCGTAGGCCGATTTCATCACCCAAGTTACCCTGACCGCCACCACGAGCAATATCGAACCTCCGTGGCACCGGGTGAAAAGCGGCCTCGTCCGGCCCGGCCTGAAACGAAGGCGGATTGCGGACGCCCGATCCACTCCTAGATTCAGGCCGCATGGCTTCCAACATTCGGCTTCTCAGCACGGACTTCGACGGGACTCTCGTCGCCCACGGGAGCGACCCGGTTCTGGATCGGGGTTGCATGGAATATATCAAGAAGCTGCAAAACAGCGGCGTTCTCTGGGCAATCAACACCGGCCGCTCCGTCGATCTGCTTGAGTCAGGCCTGATTGATTTGGCGTTTCCGATCCATCCCGATTTCATCCTGACGAGCGAACGCGACGTCTTTCGGCCTTCTCCGAACAGCGACAAATGGGAGCCGTTTGGAGATTGGAATGAACGGGTCGCGCGCGACCATGCAGAGCTTTTTCATTCGGCGGAATCGGTCCTGGCGGAAGTGGTCGATTTCGTGAACCAGAAGACGAAAGCGCGCCT
>JBBRMO010000288.1:0-3325 GCA_038230815.1 Chthoniobacterales bacterium | reverse complement strand
TTTAGCGTTGGATTTTTCCGAGTCGACCCTCTGACTCTCCGAGTTAAGCCGAACTGCTGCCGTCAAATCCGGCCACGCACCAAAACCGGTGACCGCCAGGGAAAGGCCGGCCAGGCAAAACGTGAAACCGAGAAAGACACGGAAGCTCGTGTATGCCGACTGAGAAGGACGGAGTTTTTTCATAAAGGAGTATCTCTCTGAATTTTGGATCGAAGCAGGGTGGCGCGGTTATCTATTATTGAGAGACCTCTGCCAAGACCCAATCCCAAGCTGGAAGCGGACGCCATTTTAGCCGATAAGGCTTCGGACATGAAACCGTTCTTGAACTGGCTCCTCCTTCTCGTGCCGGTTGCGGTGGCGCTTCGCTTCTGGCCGGCGATCTCAAATCCGACCGCTCTTTTCATCTGCTCCGCCATCGCCATCGTACCCGTCGCTGGCTGGATCGGACGGGCGACGGAGGAACTCGCGGCGCGCGTTGGGGAAGGCGTCGGCGGACTACTAAACGCGACTTTCGGCAATGCCGCAGAGCTGATCATCGCCGGCATCGCTCTCTCAAAAGGGCTGACCGGCGTTGTCAAAGCGTCGATCACTGGCTCGATTATTGGTAATATTCTGCTTGTCCTCGGGCTCTCCACTCTTTTCGGCGGGATCAGGCACAAGGAGCAGCTCTTCAATAAATCCGGCGCCCGCACTTCGGTTATCTCGTTGTCGCTCGCCGCGATCGCACTCATCATTCCGACAGTCTTCCACATGGCGGCCGCGGCCAGCCCGAGTGGCTGGAGCCCAAACGTCGAGCACGAGCTTTCCCTGGGCATCGCCCTTGTCCTTTTCGTCACTTACCTTTGCGTGCTCGTCTTCACTCTGGGGACGCACAAGCATTTCTTCATCGGTTGCGAAGGCGAGCTCGAGGAAGAAGTGGAGCATTGGTCGCGGATGAAATCGGTGGTGGTCCTCGTCATCGCGACCGCGGTCGTGGCGCTCCTCTCCGAGTTCCTGGTGGGAACAATCGAGGCCGTCCGGACTTCGCTGGGGATCACGGAGGTCTTCGTCGGGGTGGTCGTCGTCGCGATCGTCGGGAACGCCGCCGAACATTCGACCGCGATCGCGATGGCGATGAAGAACAAGATGGATTTGAGCGTCGGGATCGCGATCGGCTCCAGCCTCCAGGTCGCGCTCTTCGTCGCGCCCGTCCTCGTCTTTCTTTCCTATTTTCTGGGCCGGCCGATGAACCTCGAGTTCTCGCTGCCGGAAATCTTCGCCGTGGTCGCGTCGGTCTACATCATCTTCCAGATCAGCGGCGACGGAGAGACGAACTGGATCGAAGGCGTGCAGCTTCTGTCGGTTTATCTGATTCTCGGAATTCTTTTCTTCTATCTGCCGGAACCGCACATTGGCACCGAATCGCCTCTGCCGTGAAGGTGGATCGAGCGCTCCGTCGCTCGATGCTAATAAGGGCGCCGGCGTTTCGCCGAACCGCGCAAATTCCAAAGAGGCGACTGAGCACCTCGGCTACAGCGCGGTCGCTGATTTTCGAGCCTTGAACGAATGGATGATGAAGCAAATGACCGCGATGCAGATGCAGGAGTCGGCCACGTTGAAGGCTGGCCAGGGATGGGCCAGCGGGACGTGCAGATCGAAGAGCGCAAAATCGATCACGTGGCCATGCAGGAACCGGTCGGTCAGGTTGCCCATGATTCCGGCGAGCAATAATGCGAGCGAGACATCTCGCAACGGATCGCGGGAGCGGGTCCGGCGAAGGAGCAAGGCGAAGACAAACACAAATGCGACACAGGAAAGGACGATGAAAAACGTGTTGTTGTTCTTGAACGAGCCGAAGGCGGCTCCGTCGTTGGTCACGCTCACGATCGCGAAAAAATCCGGGATGACGACGTGAATATCCTCCGTCCGCACAAACCGCAGGACGAACCACTTCGTTATTTGGTCCAGGGCGTAGAGCGGCAGCGAGAGGAGCAGGATGTATTTCATGGGAGCGTTGCAGCGTTACATGGTGAAGAGCTGAATCCTGGAAGCGTTAAATCGAATCACGCTTCACGATGGAACGGGTTTCACGTTCTCGACCGCGGCTTCGCAGCGATCGCATAAATCGGGATGCGCCCCACTTTTTCCAACCGTCGGCCTATGCCGCCAGCAACGGGCGCACTTTTGATTCGGGGTTTTTGAAATCGATGCGTTTGTTTCCCTGCCGGGCCGAAGGGTCAGATCGCTCAGGATAAAAAATTCTTCGAGTTCCTCTTTCGACACTCCCGAAATTGTCGTTTCCTCACAAGTTAACGTCACGGCCGCTTCCAACGCGTTCCCCACTGATTTGTCCTGGCGCGCGCGTTCGACCGCCTGGCCAATCACGGCGCGGAGATTGAGCAATTGCGCTACTCTCTCCCGGGCTTCCGCGTTCTGAAATTCCGCGATCCCGTCCGGAAATGTCCGGATATGGACAGAATCTTCTCCGCCCAGATAACCCCACGCTTCTTCCGCCGTGAAGACCAGAATCGGCGCGAGCAACCGGCAGAGGGTATCGAAAATGCGATGCATGGCCGCCTGCGTCGCGCGTCGACGTGGTGAATCGGGCGCGTCGCAATACATCCGGTCTTTGGTGATGTCGACATAAAGACTGCTCAGATCGACCGCGCAAAATTGATTCAGGGTGTGATAGACCTTGTGGAATTCGCAGGCGGCGTAAGCGGCGCGGCACTCGGCGATCACTCCTTCGAGTCGATCGAGGATCCAGCGATCGACCAGCGTGGTAGCCGGGATCGCCGATCCCGGTGGGTTGCGCGGTATCGGGCCGGAATCAGCGATCCCGGTTACAGGGTAGTCATGCAAATTCCCGAGCAGAATCCGCAACGTGTTCCGGATCCGCCGATAGGTGTCGCCCAGGCGGGTGAACATTTCCTCCGAGAACGGAACGTCATCCGTGTAATTCACACTGCTCACCCAGAGCCGGACGATGTCGGCGCCGTGTTTCGCCACGAAATGGCCGGCATCCATCGGCTTGCTGTAGCTGCTCGACTTCGAAATCTTTTTCCCGTCGACATCGACTACGAAACCGTGAGTGACACAGGTCTTGTAGGGCGAACGGTTGTGCAGCGCGATGCTCGTCATGAGGGACGATTGAAACCAGCCGCGGTGCTGATCGGTCGCCTCGAGGTACATGTCCGCCGGATCGCGCAGCTCCGGATTGGTCGCGAGGACGGCGGCATGCGAGACACCGGAGTCGATCCAGACATCGATCGTATCGGTCCGATGCCGGGTGCCCTGCGGCAATCCCAATTCGCGCGCGAGCGCGGCATCATCGAGCTCGAACCAG
>JBBRMO010000287.1:0-3344 GCA_038230815.1 Chthoniobacterales bacterium | reverse complement strand
GAGTGGGGTAATCGCGCTAAGCCTGGCGTTAAGATTTCCCGAGGCGAAAATAACCGCGACGGATATTTCCGAGGACGCCCTCACCCTGGCGCGGGAAAATGCCGAGCGTCTTGGCCTGACGAATCGGGTCGAATTTCTGAGCGGGGATATGCTGCTATCCGTGAATCACGTCTACGACCTGATCGTGGCCAACCTTCCTTATGTCGCGGTCCCTGACCGGGCGACGCTTTCTCGCGAGGTCCTGCATGATCCGGAGGTCGCACTTTTTGGCGGCGAACGCGGGGACGAATTGGTTCGCAAGTTAATCGAAGCGGCCCCGGTCAAATTGAAACCGGGCGGTTTGCTCGCGCTTGAAGTTGGCCTTGGGCAGGCGGACGATTTGGCGGCCCTGATGGCGAAGAAAAATTATCACGACATCAAGGCGGAACGCGATTATGGCGGGGTGATACGATTCCTCTTTGGCAGGTATGGATAAAATTCTGATTCACGGCGGCCGGCCCCTCTCGGGCTCGATCAAGATCAGCGGATCGAAAAATTCCGCGCTGCCGATTCTGGCCGCGACCTTGCTCACGCGTGAACCATGCACGCTCCACCGCGTGCCGGACCTGAGCGATACGCATTACATGCTGCAAATCCTGACGCATCTCGGCGCGCAGGTGGAACGCGCGAGTGGGACGGTCACGGTCACGGCCGAAAAGATCGAGTCGATCGCGCCCTACGAGGTCGTGCGGAAAATGCGGGCGTCCGTTTGCGTGATCGGTCCGCTTTTGGGCCGGTGCAATGAGGCGACGGTCTCGCTGCCGGGCGGTTGCGTCATCGGCGACCGGCCGATTGATTTGCACCTGAAGGGATTTGAGGCGCTGGGCGCGGCGGTCCGAGTGGAAGGCGGCAACGTGAAAGTTTTTGCGTCGAAATTGATTGGGGCTGTCGTAAGTCTTACCGGCAAATTCGGACCAACCGTCCTCGGGACCGACAACGTGATGATGGCCGCCGTGCTCGCGGAAGGCGTAACCGTCATCGAAGGGGCGGCCACGGAGCCCGAGGTTGTGGACCTCGCAAATTTCCTCAACAAAATGGGCGCGAAGATCGAAGGCGCCGGGACACGGCGCCTGATTATCGAAGGCGTAAAGGAGTTGCACGGAGCCGAGCACGACGTCATTCCGGACCGGATTGAAGCCGGGACCTTCCTCGTGGCTGGGGCGATTTGCGGCAAGGGAGTGACGGTGAAACGCGTCAACCGCGAACACGTCAGTGCCGTCACCGACGCCCTCACGGCCTGCGGTTATCAAATTCAGTGGTCAGAGAATTCGATTACGGTTTCGCCGAATGGAACGACGAAGCCGCTCGAGCTGGCGACGGAACCGTACCCCGGTTTTCCCACCGACATGCAGGCCCAGATGTGCGCGCTGCTTTCCACCACGGAAGGGATCAGCGTCATCACCGAAAACATTTTTCCGCAGCGCTACATGCACATCGCGGAATTGAAACGGATGGGCGCGCACATGCAGCTCGAGGGCTCAAGCGCCATCATCCAGGGGGTTGACCGGCTTTACGGCGCCCCGGTGATGGCCAGCGATCTGAGAGCGTCAGCAGCGCTGGTCCTGGCGGGTTTAAAAGCGGAAGGCCGAACCGAAGTGAGCCGCGTGTATCACATCGATCGGGGTTACGAACATCTCGACGAAAAACTGAGCGAGCTCGGGGCGCATATCGAGCGGGTAAAAGGGGAGTGACCGTCCGTAATCGTAATCGTAATCGTGCTCCTGCTCGTGCTCGACTCGGGGGAAAAGAAGCCGATCACGAGCACGAGCACGAGCAGGAGTTGACATGAACGGAAACACCAGGACGTGGTGCGTCGTCTGCCACCTGAGCGCGCTGGCCGGTTTCCTGGTTCCTGTCCTTGGCCACATTGGCGGCCCGCTCATCGTCTGGTTGATCAAGCGCGGCGATTCCGCCGAGATCGATCAGCACGGCAAAGAGGCGCTGAACTTCCAGATTTCGATGCTGATTTACAATGTCATAGCCGGCATCCTCTGCTTCGTTCTGATCGGTTTTTTCCTCCTCGCGATTCTGCATCTTCTTAACGTTGTCTTTGTCATCATCGCCGCGATGCGCGCCAGCGAAGGGCGGATGTATCGGTATCCGCTCACCCTGCGGCTGGTGACGTAACTGTTGCCGTAACCCTCTGGGCGGTTTCATTTGGAGGCGTTTTTGTGAAACGCCTCGGTGGTCTCTGACACAGAAGCCCTCCAATCACGCTTCGCCCAACGGAGCGGCTACAGAAGTCCGCGGAGCGTTTTCATATTCACGACGTCCTCGGCCAGGTCCTTGCCTTTGGGGGTTTCGAGGACTTTCGGGATCTGGCGGAAACGGCGGTCGCGCATGATGAATCGGAAAGCGTCGAGCCCGATCTTCCCTTTTCCGATGTGCTCATGCCGATCCACCCGGGAACCGCGGGCGGTTTTGGAATCGTTCAAATGCAACGCCGCCAGGCGATCCAGTCCGATGACACGATCGAATTCAACGAACATTTTCCGCGTGGATTGCTCCGTGGAGAGGTCGTAACCGGCGGCGAAAACATGCGCGGTATCCAGGCAAACGCAGAGCCGTTCCGGCTCCCGCACATTTGCGATGATGGCCGCGAGATGCTCGAAGCGTTCGCCGAGGCAGGAGCCCTGCCCCGCGGTCGTTTCGAGGGCGAGACGCGTTTTGATTTTCGGCAGGCCCGCGAAAACGCGATCGATCGAGGTGATGATGCGGGCGAGGCCAGCCTCTTCCCCCGCGCCCAGGTGGGCCCCGGGATGCAAGACCAGGAACGGCAGTTCGAGCTGATCCGCCCGCACCAGCTCTTCCGAGAGTGAACGGAGAGAGTTCAACTGAAACTGGGGATTGGTGGCTGCCAGGTTAACGAGATAGTTCGCGTGGGCGAAAGCCGATTGGATTTCCTGGCGCTGGGCGTGGTCGAGAAAGGCCGCGATCTCTTCCTTCCGCAGCGGCCGGGCGAACCATTGCATGTTGTTCTTCACGAAAATCTGCATTGCCGTGCTCTCGATCGAACGAGATCGCTCGATCGCGAGGTGCGATCCGCCCGCGATCGACATGTGGGCTCCCAGAAGAATTTTCGAGTGCCGATTGTCCCGTGCCGAAGGCGAAGAGGGCGCGGGTTTTCGATTTAGCGTGGCTCGCTTCATTCAATCGGCAATCGGCAATCGGCAATCGGCACTCGAAAATCTAAAATCTTTTCGGGTGCCAGTTCGGCTTCGAGATGCTGCCTTCGCCTTTGTACTCGAAGAGTTTGTACATCGGCGTGAGGAGGACGCCGGCACCGCCCGCTTCGATCCGAATAT
>JBBRMO010000286.1:0-3350 GCA_038230815.1 Chthoniobacterales bacterium | reverse complement strand
TCAATTGCTGGCCGCGAACAACATCGACGATCCCCACAAGTTGAAGATCGGCCAGAAGCTCATCGTCCCGGCGCCGAAGACAGCGAAGACAGCGAAGACAACGAAGACAACCAAACCAAAGAAGTCTGAATAGTGATCGAATGCCGTCCAATGTGGGAGGCCTCAAAATCGTCATCCCGAGCGCAGTCGGAGGATCGCGTGGAACAGCCGCGCGACGTATCTCGGGGTCCCTCGACTGCGCTTCGCAGCGCCCGGGAAGACTGCTTCGGCAATCGAAACTAAATGCATCGCAAGAGCGCCTATTTGTTGTTCCTGGCGATTTTGGGAATGCTGGTCATCGGCATCGTCATGCTTTTCAGCACGAGCGCGTTCGCGAAGGACAGTCATGGCGACATGTATTTTTTCGTGAAACGTCAGGCGGTCTGGCTGGCCGTGGGCTTCGTGGTCTGCGCGGTGGCCGCCGTGGTCGATTACCATTTCTGGCTGCGCACCTGGTGGATCTGGTTTGCGCTCGCGCTCATCGCGCTCGGGTTTTGTTTCGTGCCCCATTTTGGGATGCGGATCAACGGCTCGCGTCGCTGGGTCTCACTCGGCCCGGCAACGTTTCAACCCTCCGAAGTCGCGAAGATTGCGGTTATCTTTTTCCTGGCGGCTTGGTTCGGCGCCCGGGAGAAGGAGTGCGGCCGTTTCTTGCCGGGATTTGTTATTCCTTTCGCGATTGTCTCCACCGCGCTGCTCCTGATTGTCACCGAGGTCGACCTCGGAACGACCGCTCTGATCGGTGCCACGATGTTCGTGCTCATGTTCGTGGCCGGGACCCATCCGGCTTTGCTCGGCGTGCTTTCGTTAGGCGGTCTGGGCGGAATTCTTTTCGTTGCCACCCACATGACGGAGCGGATGGCGCGGCTCTCCGCGTTCATGGACCCGGAACGCTTCAAGGATGATGCCGGGCTTCAACAAATGCAGGCCCTCATCGCCTGGGGAAGCGGCGGAATGGAAGGGCTCGGCCTCGGCAATGGCCGGCAAAAGATGCTCTACCTGCCTTATGCCCACACCGATTTTATTTTTCCCATGATCGGCGAAGAGCTCGGCCTCCGGGTGAGTTTGCTCGTCGTGTTTTTGTTCGTCGTCATCATCGTGTGCGGCCTGATGATCGCGCTCCATGCCAAGGACCGCACCGGATTGCTCCTCGGCACGGGCATCGTTTCGCTCCTCGCGTTGCAGGCCGCGGTGAACATCGGGGTCACGACTTCGCTGCTGCCGAATAAAGGCTTGCCGCTGCCGTTCGTGAGCTACGGCGGCTCGAACCTGGCCGCCTGCCTTTTCGGGATCGGACTGCTTCTGAGCATCTACCGGCAGGGGGTGCTGGAACCTGCCAGGAAAAAAAGCGACATGATCCGCGCCCGGACGACGCCGAGAATATGAGACGGATAGATCAGATAAGTCCGATGGGATCTATCCGATGAACACGGTGATCGCATGTGGTGGCACCGGCGGGCATTTGTTCCCGGGCCTCGCTGTCGCGGAGGTTTTGCGCGCGCGCGGCCATGAGGTCATGCTTTTCGTTTCCGAAAAGGAAATCGACGCGCTGGCGATGTCGGGCCGCTCGGAATTTCGCTACCAGAGATTGCCGACGGTCGGGTTGCCTTCGCCGTTTTCGCCGAAGATCTTCGGGTTCCTCGGCCGTTTTGCGGAGAGCCTGCGAGTCTGTCGCGGCGTCTATCGCAAGTTCAAACCGCACGCCGTTCTCGGGATGGGAGGCTTCACTTCCACGGCGCCGGTCCTCGCCGGAAAGATGCGCGGAGTGCCTACTTTTATTCACGAATCAAATGCCATCCCGGGAAAGGCGAATCGCGTGACGGCCCGGATGGTTCGCGCCGTCCTTCTTGGGTTTAAGGAATGTGCGCCGTTTTTTCCGAGGGCCCGCACCGAAGTGACCGGGACGCCGATCCGGAAGGAATTGCAGCCGATGGACCGGAGGCTCGCGCGGCAGAAACTGGGTCTGCGCGAGGATTTGATGACGTTACTGATCATGGGCGGGAGCCAGGGTGCGACCGGAATCAACCAGGCGGTCATCAAGTCGCTGCCATCACTGCACGATATCCCCCTTCAGGTAATCCATCTCGCCGGAACGCGCGACGAACGGCTCCTGGCGGACAATTATCAGCGCGAAAACATTCCGGCCTACGTCGCCGCGTTCCATCACGCGATGGAAGAAGTTTATAGCGCCGCCGATTTCGCCATTGCCCGCTCCGGCGCCGCCAGTCTTGCGGAGCTGGCTGCCTTTTCGCTCCCGGCGATTCTGATTCCGTACCCGTACGCCGCCGAGGACCACCAGACGAAAAACGCGGAGATTTTCGTTCGCGCCGGCGCAGCGCTGCTGCTAAAGGAATCCGACCTCACCGCCGAGCTGCTCGCGCAAAAAATTCGCGAGTTAATCGACGATCCCGGCCAGCTGCGCCGCCTGGCAGAAGTTTCCGCGCGTCTCGCGCCGAAAAACGCGGCCGCGCTCGTGGTCGAAACGATGGAAAGGTATACGCAATCGAATCATGACGCTCGCCTCTGAACTCAACCTTCAGGAAATGCTGACGGCCCAGCGCCATCGGATCCACCTGGTCGGCGTTGCGGGCAGCGGCATGAGCGGCATTGCGGCCCTCCTGCTCGAGCTTGGCCATGATGTCAGTGGATCGGACAAAGTCGCTTCGTGGGAAGTGGATCGGCTCCAGCGCCTGGGTCTGCGTTTTCGGGCCGAGCATCGGGCCGAAGACGCCAGCGATGCCCAGCTGGTGATTTACTCCTCCGCGATTCGGGAGACGAACCCGATCCGACTGGCCGCGACTATCTCCGGGCAGCCGGTCCTGCGCCGGGCGGAGGCGCTGGCGGCCATCATGGCGGGCAAACGCGGCATCGTCGTGGCCGGCATGCACGGCAAGACGACAACTTCCGCGATGGCAGCGCATGTTTTACGAGAAGGCGGAGTTCATCCTTCCCATTATGTAGGGGCGGAAATCCCGTTGCTCGGATCGAATGCGCATTGGGATCCGCGCGGCGAATATTTCGTGGCGGAAGGCGATGAGAGCGATGGGACCCTGCGCCTTTTCCGGCCCGAGCACGCGCTGGTCCTGAACATCGAGGAAGAGCACCTCGATTTCTACGCCGACCTCGCGGCGATCGAGGAAGTTTTTTGCCAGCTTCTCGACCAAACGACCGGCTCGGTTTTTTATTGCGCAGACGATGCCCATGCCACCCGGATTTGCCGGCGGCATTCCCGTCCCATCTCATTCGGATTTTCCGAGCAGGCGGATTATCGCGGCACCGATATCGACCTGCGGGATTTCGCGTCGGTCTTC
>JBBRMO010000285.1:0-3361 GCA_038230815.1 Chthoniobacterales bacterium | reverse complement strand
TCATTTATCTAGGCGGACCAGGAGTCACGAAAGTGGTTCTTCGCGGCATCGGACCATCCCTCGGCGCCGTAGGGATCACGAACGCCATCAGCGATCCGCTCCTCGAATTGAAGGATGCAAACGGCGCGACCGTCGAAACCAACGACAACTGGGCTCAGTCGCCTCAGGCGACCGAGATCCGGGCGGCGGGTCTTCAGCCAGCTGATCCCGCAGAATCCGCTATTTACCGCACGGGACTGCCGCTCGGACCGTACACCGCGATTCTAAAAGGGGTAAACGGGACCGGCGTCGGCGTTGTGGAAGTCTACGTTTTTCAGTAAGGCGCCTCACGCGACGCCGTGTGGCTTGACAGGATCTCGAACGCCTGAAATAAGCCGGGATGCGTAGACGGCTTGGCGCGAACTCCTCTCTCCCTTATCCTGTTGTCCTCCAGCGCTGCCAGCCAGCTCGGGCCGTCGCCTTTTACACCCGATGAGGGGCATGCTCCGCTGGTTTCTGCCGGTTGCTGTGACTGGCTTCCTTGCCTGCGCAGACGCTCTCCTGGTTGAAGAACGACCGAGCGCAGAGCTGGCGATCGAGATGCAGTCAAGTGCTGCTTCGCAGGCTAAGGTCTACTTTGATACCGGCGCCGGATTTAACGAAAGCGAATCCGAGACTCGCTCCATCCCCGCCGATTCAACTGACCACCTTCTCCTGTTTCCGTTGCCGGCGAAGACAGTTCGCTCCATTCGGTTCGATCCCCTGGAGATTAGCGGCGTCGTCCGAATCCACGCGATAACGATTCAAAAACCGGACAGCCACACCCGTTTGAGAGATCTGGATCTCCTGAAGGTCACTGCCCTGAACGAAATCCAGGCCATCGGCCCGCAATCGTCCGGGCTGGAAGTAAAGATTGTGGACCAGGCGCGCGATCCTCAGCTCTTATTGCCGGTCCAACGGCCGCTCCGAATCCATCATTCCGCGGCAGACTTTCTTTCCCGCCGCAACTTGCAGACGCTCGCTTTTTTTCTGTTGTTCGCGCTTGCTTCTGTCGGCCTGGCCTACTGGTGGCGTGGCTTCGCGCGGGTCATGGCCGGCATTCACGGCTTCTTCGATCGCTGCGCCGCCCCCTGGGCCGGCTCGAACGGTATCGTGCTCGACCGAACGGCGATTTGGTTTTACGCGCTTTGTCTGCTGGCTTTTGTGCTGCTCTCACTAGGCAGATTCCATGGCTCTTCGATCAGCATCGCGGGAGCCTCCTATCGGGGCTGGACCGACGTCGAACATACTCCGTTGCTTGGCAGTCCGAAAAAAGTCCGGAGTGACGAATGGAGTTTTCAGACTCCGACCATTCTCAATCAACTCTTTCGTCGAGATCCTCTGGCCGTAAACGACACGCTGCTCGGCCCGGGCAAAGCCGCTCTCCTTGGCAACGTCCCCTGCTGGCATTTCACGCAGGTTTTCCGCACCCAGTTCTGGGCCTTCTTCGTTCTCCCTGCGGATTATGCCTTCTCCGTTTACTGGCAATGCAAGGCTCTCCTTCTCCTGACCGGAGTCTTCACTCTCCTCCTGCTCCTTACCCGTTCCAGCGCTGTCGCGGCCGTCGGCGCACTCTGGTATTTCTTCTCCGCCTATACGCAATGGGCCTACTCGTGGGCATCGCTTCTTCCCGAGATGATAGGTTTGTTCGGCTGGACGATCACTCTTACCTGTTATTTAACGATAGGTCGTAACCGCCTGGGTCTGACTGCGGCGGCGGTCGTTTGCGCAGTTTGTGCGATTAACTTTGCGCTCTGCATCTATCCACCGCACCAACTTCCCCTCGTGGCCATGGGCGTTGCTATCACTGGAGGATGGCTCTGGTCACACCGCGCCTCAGTTTGGTCGCGGGAAGGGCGGACCGCTCGCCTCGTCGCCTTGCTGGGTTGCTGGCTCCTCGTCGGCGCTGTTCTAGTCTGGTTTCTTCTGGACGCAAAGGAAACGCTGCTCGCGGCCGCGGCCACCGTTTATCCGGGCCAACGCTCAAGTTCCGGAGGCGGAATCGCCGTCGCTCAATTTGTTTCTCATTTCTTCGACTTTTGGAAAAACGAAGGGAACTTCCCTGCGTCTCAGGGAAATATCTGCGAAGCCTCCGGTTACCTCTGGCTGGCGCCGGTAACATTACTGCTGGCAAGACCGCCGAAACCATATCGCCGGTCCACCGCACTCCTCGTTGCCTTGTGGTTGGTCTTCGCGTTTCTCCTTTCCTGGATGTTATTTCCAATCCCGGCGGCCGCCGCTCGCTGGGTCATGTTTGATCGAGTGCCCCCCTTTCGTTGTTATCACGCGCTCGGACTCGTCAACGTTGCGATCGTGGCAATCTTCATCGCCGAGCGAAGAACCGTCCGGGAGGGTGGACGAGTTCTGAAGAGCGATTGGGCGCGAGGCCTCACGGCCGCCTTGCTCCTGATCTTTCTCTTCCTCCTAATGAACAGGCAGCTGGATCATTTCTTTTCAACCCGGGCGCTGACCATTATGGGCCTTTACGTTTCCCTCCTCATTTTGTTCCTGACCCAGGCGTGGAGAAAAATGTTCGCGGCGTTTCTCCTCGTCCCTCTGATCCTGGCCAACGCGCTCATCAATCCTCTTGATCGAAACCTGGAGGTCATCACCGCTTCCTCCCTGTTCAAAGCCGCTCATGGCGGTCACAACGACTGGCGCGACGGCAAGTGGTTGATCTACTCTCCGTGGGCAGACCAGCCGGGGCTGTTGGCCGCCACCGGCCTCGACGTGGTGGATTGTTTGAAGATCATCCCGGACCGCCCGCGGATGGCTGTTTTCGACCCGAACGGTCGCTACAACACGGTCATTAACCGAAGTTCCTATTTCTTCGCGATCCCGCTCAGTTCCGGCCTGCCGAGCTCATTCGAAAGTCCCAGCAGTGGCAACGTCCTCTGGAAGGTTAACCCGTTGGATCCGCGGCTAAAGCGAATTGGTGTCGACCGGGTGGCTTTCGCCTATCAACCGCCGACCGCTGAGTTTGAGGGCGCTCTGGCTCCATTCCTGGAAGAGAGTTTGCCCGGGCTCCAGGTATACCATTTGCGTTGAAACGACCGGACGGCCTGTCGTCCGCATCGCCAAGCTTGAATTCGTGGCGGCGGACGGCAGAGTCATTTCACTTTATCGTGACTGACCAGGACAATTATTTGCGACACTTGGAAGCAGAGCTGGACGAGCTACGGCTGTCACTCGTGAAACTTCGAAGGCAAATGACAGTGCCTCCAACGACGTCGACCCGGGCTGATGCTGTGGAGTCAGTGCAAAAGCACGTAAATGCCCTCAGGACCTACGCGCGCTTGCTTCAAAACGATGTGGACGGCGTTCGGGCCAGCCTGGAGCGCGC